>MWBQ01000065.1 GCA_002069605.1 Candidatus Atribacteria bacterium ADurb.Bin276 | reverse complement strand
AATAAATAGTATTAATCCTTTCCCCCCATTCTGAGCATATTTTGTTAATTCTTTGATATGTCTTTGCCCTCGCGTCGAAGGGCAATCAGGATAGGTGGCATAACGACCTTGTCGATAGACGGCACTTTTTAATTCCAACAACACAGTTTCACCACAAGAGTCCAGAAACCAATAATCGAGAACGCTTTCACCTAAGCGGGGGTTTCTCTTTAGGAGAGTATATCCCTCTAACCAGGGGATACATTTTTTTTGCACTGCCATTTCAAATGCTCTCATTTGAAAAAAGGTATCGATGAAAGCCCATCCAAAATCATCTTGGATTGCTATTAGTTTTCCAGCAGTTTTACCTTGAGGGTTAGAAATACAAATCGCCTGTCGTCCCGGAACCATCAATTCCGATAATCTTCCGGGATTATTGGTGGCAACTTGCCGAGATCTTCCGTCACCAAAGTCAACCTGGACTACGAATCGATTTATTCTTTTTTCAATAAAAACATAAAACCAATCATGAAAATCAATAAGAGACTTATGAATCAAAGGTGATTTAACAATTGCATTGTTCATCGATCGCTTCCAGAACCTCTTCAACATGTTGGGCAACTTTTACTTTTTTCCAATCTTTAACAATAAATCCCTGAGGATCAACTAAAAAGGTCGTCCGCGCTGCTGTACCAGTTACCCCAAGAATACCAAGGTTTTTTGATAAGCTCTCATCATCACTTAAAAGGATGTGCTTCAAATTATATTTTTTGGCAAATTTTTGATGACTCTCCACCGATTGAGTGCTCACACCAACTACTTCTACTCCTTTGGAACGAATTTCTTCTAACTTTTCAGTAAAAGCAATTGCCTCTTTGGTACAACCTGGGGTTGCATCTCGAGGATAAAAGTAAAATATTACCCATTTTCCACTAAAGCTATTCAAAGAAAAATCTTCTTCTCTTTGGGTTTCTGGAACATACCCTTTGAGGTGAAAATCAGGGAATACAAGTTTTTCTTTCATGTTTTTTACCTCCAATTATTCTAAGTAATATTTTTCAATCTTTTTTTTGCTCTTTAACAGATAACCATTAACCTCCAATATTCTTCCCTATTACTTAATAAAATCTGAGTTTTGCTGGGATTAAAAGGCATAAAAGGGAGCCTTGATTCTTGAGTCTTTGATTTTAAAAGTTTCAATTATAATGATCAATATAAACAAATCTACATTTTCTAATGGTTTATAATGAAATCAAGTGAATATCCGAGGTAAAAGCTAGGTGGAAATTCAAGGACAAGTTGAAAGAATAACATTTCATAACGAAGAAAATGGCTATACCATAGCCCGAATGAAAGTTTCTGGAAACCGGGAACTCATTACTATTGTTGGTAATTTATTATCCATAACTCCTGGAGAGATTTTAAAGCTTCAAGGAGAATGGAAAAATCATCCAAAATATGGCGAACAATTCCTGATTCAATCTTATGAATCGGTTGTCCCGGCATCAGTAAAAGGTGTAGAAAAATATTTAGGTTCCGGTCTCATTAAGGGCATTGGTCCAGTCATGGCGAAGAGGCTGGTTAATAAGTTTGGAATCGAAACATTGGAAATCATCGAAAAGGATATTCAAAAATTGCAAGAAGTTGAAGGCATTGGAACCAAGCGAATAGCAATGATCAAAAAAGCTTGGGATGAGCAAAAGGATATCCGAAACGTGATGATTTTTCTCCAAGAACATGGAGTAAGTCCTTCTTATGCAGTAAAAATATATAAACAATATGGACAGAACTCGATTAAAACCGTTCAAGAGAATCCCTATCGATTAGCAACTGATATTTTCGGAATCGGCTTTATCACTGCTGATCGAATTGCACAAAAATTAGGTCACCCTAAGGACGCTCCGGCACGAATTGAAGCTGGTATACTTTACACTCTTAACAAATTTGCTGAAAATGGTCATGTTTACGTTCCAACCTCGGCTCTCTTATCAAAATGTCATGAAATCCTTGATGTCGAGGAAAATGAAGCCAAAAAAGCCCTTTCAAACTTATCTGGCCAAGATTCGGTATTTATTGAAGAAATATCCGATCATGAAGAGGGAGTCTATCTTACTCCATTCCATATTGCTGAAACCGGAATCGTAGACAGGTTAAAAGCACTCATTGAGTTTCCCAAAACTATTCCGTTGTTTGGGTTGGGGAAAACCCACCAAATTGTATCTAAAGAATTAGGTATTAACTTAGATGAAAGTCAACAGCAGGCTTTACACGCTGCACTATCTGAAAAAGTATTGGTCATAACTGGAGGACCGGGTACTGGAAAAACCACTCTGATTAAAGCCATAATTTGCCTGTATAAAAAATTGGGTTATCAAATACTTTTAGCTGCGCCTACCGGTCGAGCAGCCAAGCGAATGACTGAAGCAACTGGATTTGAAGCTAAAACTCTTCATCGGCTATTGGAGTATTCTCCTAAAGATAACCAGTTTAAGAAAAATCATGAAAATCCTTTGAATGCTGATGTACTTATTATTGATGAAACCTCGATGATCGATACGATTTTAATGTATCATTTTCTCAAAGCTATCCCTCCAAATGCCACTCTCATTTTAGTTGGAGATGTTGACCAACTTCCTTCAGTAGGGGCTGGGAATTTACTTCGTGATTTGATTGAATCTGAAGTGATCCCTACCATGCGACTCACAAAAATTTTTCGACAAGCGCAAGATAGTTTAATTATTTTGAATGCTCACCGCATTAATCATGGTCAATTCCCCCTCCTTGACTTTTCACCTGGTAAACCTCAGGACTTCTACTTCTTCCCTTGCGATGAACCAGAAAAGGCTTTGCAAACTATTCTGGATCTCTGTTGTCACCGAATCCCAAAAACTTTTGGATTCCATCCCTTAGAGAATATTCAAGTTCTTTCGCCTATGCACCGTGGTTTAATAGGGGCAGCCAACCTCAATGTCGAATTACAAAAAAGTCTTAATCCCTCCTCCAAAGTCGAAATCAACCGCGGTGGAAACATTTTTCGAATAGGGGACAAGGTCATGCAAATTCGAAATAATTACGATAAAGATATATATAATGGGGATATTGGTAAAATAACTAAAATCGATCGTGAAATTCAAGAAGTGGCCATAAATTTCGATGGAAAAGAAGTAAATTACGAATTTTCCGAACTTGATGAAATTGTTCTCTCCTATGCAATTTCCATTCATAAGTCTCAAGGGAGCGAATATCCAGCTATTGTTATTCCATTACTTACCCAGCATTACATGATGTTACAAAGGAATCTTCTCTATACGGCAATAACTCGTGGCAAAAAATTGGTGGTTTTAGTGGGCAGTAAAAAAGCAATTGCAATTGCAGTTCGTAATAACCAACCACTCAAGAGATATACCCGATTAAAAATCCGACTTCAAGATTCTTTTAACTCAAACAAATAATTTAACTTGTATTCAATCCTGAAAATACATAAATAAATGAAAAGTGATTAACATAAAAATAAGAAAGGCACACCCACCTTAATCCCTCCTCAATGGGGGAATGAATTTAACAATTCCCCTCCTTGTTCGACCGGTGCTGTTTTACGGCGAGGAGGGTGCTTTTGATTCGTCATCCTGAGCCCTTTCCCTTTCTCCTTTTTCTCCCCCTCTCGTCCTCTCGCCCTCAGTATTTAAAGCCGTGAAGATCTCATCTGATGCCGCCGGCGTCATCCTGAGGCTTCGTTTTTCGAAGCCGTGAGGATCTCATCTTTTTCTTTTCTTTCCTCTCCCCTGGTGGGAGAGGATTAAGGTGAGGGGGAACCCTGAATATCTCTTACTGGCTTAATTTAAAAAACTTAACCTGGATCTTAACACAGGCTTTTCACCCTCATCCTTACCTTCTCCCATCAAGGGAGAAGGAACTCTAACTCGTCATTGCGAGGAACGAAGTGACGTGGCAATCTCATGAGT
>MWBQ01000064.1 GCA_002069605.1 Candidatus Atribacteria bacterium ADurb.Bin276 | reverse complement strand
CTAAATGAGATTGCCACGTCATCTAACCAAAAAACGGTTAGACTCCTTGCAATAACGGATTTGGAATGGTCATGATAAATCAAACCCCTACAAAATATTTTAAAAAACGTAGGGGCGACAATTTATTGCGCCCGATCTTCATATAATGTAGCGACATACCATGGCATGTCAAATTCATGGTTTTCATCCTCATTTGATACTATGAAAGAAGCATGAGGATCTATTTTAAAACACCAAGATAAATACTTTGAAGGTTTTAGATTTTACATAATAACTAAGAAAATTAAAAGGGGTGAAAAAGATGAAAATTCGAGAATTAGCTGCAACGGTTGTCAATGAGTTGAGACAGGTTTTTGAGAGATTAGATGAGGATGAAGTGGAAAAGTTAACCCAAGCCATTGTTGATGCCAAACGGGTTTTTTTGGTTGGTGGGGGGAGAGAAGGATTATCTCTGAAAGCTTTTGCAATGAGATTGACCCATCTCGGAAAAATTGCTCACTGGATATGGGATGATACCACTCCGGCAATTGGTGAAGGAGATTTATTGGTTGCCACTTCTGGAGGTGGAAATGTTCCCCATATTCATCATATTGTTGTAGAATCGAAGAAAGCAGGAGCCAAAATAGCCATTGTGACTGGAAACCCCAGTCGTGAAACTCCTAAGCTGGCAGATCTTATTCTAATGGTCCCAGCTTCAGTTTATCGAGGAGGACTCAATACCGTTCCTTCCATTCAGCCTATGGGTTGTCTCTTTGAGCAGTCTCTTTATATTGTCTTTGACTTGATGGTCCTGATCCTTGCTGACAAAATGAAAGTTAGTCGAGAAGACATGGAAAAACGTCATCGAAATGTTGAATAGAAAGTAAAAGTTGAGTAGTAAGTGAACAGCGCCTTATAGAATGACAACGGGCATTATAGGGGCTTGATTTATCAAGCCCCTATCAAAGATTTTTACACCTCATTATCATTTTTTATCATTTCTCATTTTTCCTATCCTCTGGTGGGAGAGTATGAAGGTGAGAGGGGGGTCTTATTTTTCAAATAATTCAATTTATGGTATATTTAAATTTATGATAATAATATTAAAGAATAATCAAAGTGATTCTTTTTATGTGAACATGAAAAGGCAGTTTTTACGGAGTTTATATGCTTATCTTTTTTATTAAGCTTACGAAATAAAAGATTCTCATTCTTCTTAATTCTAACTCCATCAACCCTGATTCATTTCTAAACACAGCAATTACTACCCAACCCAAAATAATTTATTCAATCAAAAAGACTTTTATGAAAGGGAGATAGAACATGCCTCGATTAGTCATTATTTCTAATCGGTTACCGATTAGTATTCAAAAAAAACCTGGAAGTGGTATTGAATATCAAAGGAGTGCTGGAGGGCTAGCCACTGGGCTCGGTTCTTTTTACAAAAATTTTGAAAGCCTATGGATAGGCTGGCCGGGCATAGTGCGCGAAGGTTTAAAATCAGAAGAGACCAAACTGGTAAAGGATACTTTAAAAGAAGAAAAATGCTATCCCGTCTTTATGGGAAGAAAAGATATTGATCGATATTACAATGGATTCTGTAATCGAACTATTTGGCCTTTATTCCATTACTTTCCCACTTATGTAAAGTATGACAATGAATACTGGGAAACCTATAAAAAAGTCAACAGAATATTTTTCGATACCGTTGCGGAAGTCCTTCAGCCAGATGATATGGTCTGGATTCATGATTATCAATTGATGCTTCTTCCTAACCTGATACGTGAAATGTATCCCGAAATAGCTATAGGCTATTTTCTTCATATTCCATTCCCTTCTTATGAAATGTTTCGCTTGCTTCCTTGGAGAAATGAAATCTTAATAGGTCTTCTCGGATCCAACTTAATTGGTTTTCATACCTATGACTATGCTCGGCATTTTCAATCCAGTGTTCGGCAATTATTGGGATTGGATTCTTTGTTAGGACAAATCAATGTGAATGGAAGAATTGTAAAGGTAGATGCCTTTCCCATGGGCATTGATTATCATTTTTACTCACAAGCGTATAAAAATTATGAAATTATTAATGAAAGTGAAAAATTGAAAGAAAAATTTGGTAACCGTAAAATTGTCATCTCGGTTGACCGGTTGGATTATACCAAGGGAATAATAAATCGACTAAAAGCCATAGATTTATTTTTAGAAAAAAATCCTGAATATGGAAAGAAATTCACTTTTGTACTGGTAGTGGTTCCTTCACGAATCGGAACCAAGAATTACTTTCTTTTAAAAAAGCAAGTCGATGAAATGGTGGGATATATAAACGGAAAATACGGTTCTATTGACTGGATACCGATTTGGTATCTCTACCGCCAACTGCCGCTCATGAATCTCACTGCTCTTTATAATATCGCCGACGTCGCGTTGGTGACGCCATTGCGAGATGGTATGAACCTTGTTGCTAAGGAATATTTAGCAACGAAAGCCGAGAGAAAAGGAGTTTTAATTTTAAGTGAGATGGCCGGAGCGGCTCGAGAATTAGGAGAAGCCATCATTGTCAATCCCAATGATGTAGAAGCTATTGTTGAAGCAATAAAAAAAGCTTTCTTACTTTCTGAAGAAGAGCAGATTGAGATGAATCGAACTATGAACCACCGTTTATCGCGGTATACGATTGAAAAATGGGCGAAAGAATTTTTGGATAATTTAATCAAGGCGAGAGATACACAATTAGAATATTCGACAAAAAAACTGACTAAAACCATTCGAAATCGTATTCAGAATGATTATGTTACTGCTCACCACCGTCTGTTGTTGTTGGATTATGATGGAACACTGGTTTCTTTTGCTGATGCTCCTCGAAAAGCCAAACCCGACGAAAAGCTCCTTACTTTGTTGGAAAAGTTGACTAACGACGAGAGGAATCAGGTGGTGATAATTAGCGGTAGAAAGAAAGATACTTTAGAATCCTGGTTTGATTTATCCCGATTGATATTGGTCGCTGAACATGGTGCCTGGATTAAGAAAGTTTCAGCTGATTGGCAAACTATTGAACCTTTATCGAACCAATGGAAAGAGCAGATACGTCCGCTCATAGAACATTATGTCGATTGGACACCCGGTTCGTTTTTAGAAGAAAAAGATTTTTCATTGGTATGGCATTATCGAAAAGCCGACCCAAACTTAGCTGATGTCCGGACCAAAGAACTGGAAAATGCTCTGCTTGATTTAATTGCCAATCTTAATTTGGGAGTTTTGAGAGGAAATAAAATCATTGAGGTTAAAAATGTATCCATCAACAAAGGTCGGATAGCGAGTCAATTATTAAACGATTATCCAACTGATTTTATTTTAGCCGTTGGTGATGATTATACCGATGAAGATATCTTCTCAGTGTTACCAGAAACTGCTCATACCATAAAAGTGGGGATTGGTTCAACTCATGCCCACTATAGTATACAAAGTCCGGGAGATGTTCGACAGCTCCTATTGGAATTAACGGAGGTGACTCAATGAAAAGATTAGACGACTACCAAGAAATAGTCGGAGATGAGGTTATATTTCGGATTCATAATAAAATGACGAAATTATATGGGAAACATATTGTTCACGTTAACTCGACCTACCAGGGTGGAGGGGTAGCCGAAATGCTCTCTTCGCTGGTGCCCTTAATGAATGATATTGGTCTCGACGCTGGTTGGAGAATCTTGCACGGGAATCCGGATTTTTTTGGAATCACTAAGAAATTTCACAATGCACTGCAAGGAGACCCTCTCCATTTTACTCATATTAAGAGGGATTTATATGTTAAAAACAACGAAGACTTTTCGCAATTTACCCATCTTGACCATGATGCTTGCATTATTCACGATCCCCAACCATTGCCCTTAATTCGTTTTTATAAAAAAAGACAACCATGGATTTGGCGGTGCCATATTGATCTGACCGATCCCAATCAACGGCTCTGGAATTTCTTAAAGAGTTTTATATTAAAATATGACCTGGTAATTATTTCGAATGAAAAATATCTCAGAAAAGATCTTCCAGTTAGGCAAATTATCATTCCACCAGCCATTGATCCTCTGTCACCAAAAAATAAACCACTTACCGAATATACCATTCAAAAAACCATGAAAAAATTCAGAGTTCCTCTCAATAAACCGATCCTTACTCAGATTTCTCGTTTTGATAAATGGAAAGATCCCGAAGGAGTCATTGATATTTATCGAGAAGTTCGAAAAGCAATAGATTGTCGATTGGTTTTGTGTGGGAGTATGGCCAGTGATGATCCCGAAGGATATAAAATTTATTCAAAAATTTTAAAAAAGCATACCGATCTTATTAAAAAGCGAGATTTAATACTGCTTACCACCGAAAATAGTATTCTAGTTAACGCCTTGCAGCGTCAAGCAAATGTTGTTATTCAGAAATCAACCCGAGAAGGTTTTGGCTTGACGGTGACCGAAGCACTTTGGAAGGGTAAACCGGTGATTGCTTCCAACATTGGAGGGATCCCCTTACAAATTCAAGATGGAGAAAGCGGCTTTTTGATCGATCCTCACGATAAAAAAGGCACTGTTGAGAAGATCATTTCTCTTCTTGAAGATCCTGAAATGGGAGTAGAAATGGGAGAAAAAGGGAAAGAGCACGTCCGAAATAACTTCCTGATAATTCGATTATTAGAAAATTATCTCGATCTCCTATCCGAATTGATCAAATAAAGAAAGTAAATAAATTCTCTTTAATCATTTATTTGAATTAGTTGGTGTATCAAAAACTTTTCGGAGCTTTGGAAATGGCTCAAAGAGAGGTTTATTAAAAAAATCAAAAAGATAGTTACTTTTTTATGTCCAGCTTTGAGATTCTTCATTTCAAGTTCATTCTTTCTTTTTGACCTACTTTTAATGGAATGATAAAAGGGGCATTATTTTCAATTGGGATCATTGATTTTATTAGAGCAAAAAGTTAACATTGAAAAATTGGAAGGGATTTGTTCAATGAGTCATTAGATGAAATTGAAAATCGAAGAGGTTTTTATCCATGGAAATGATTGTATTGATTAAGCAGGTACCAGAAATTGGAGAGGCTAAGATCGATCCCCAGACCGGAACCTTAAATCGAAAAGGAATACCACTCACCATTAATCCAATCGATTTGAATGCCATTGAATTGGCTCTTCAGATAAAAGAGGAACATGGCGGTAAGGTACGAGTAATAACTATGGGACCAGAATCAGCCGAGAAAGCCTTACGAGAAGCATTAGCCCTGGGATGCGATGAGGCTTTTCTTCTCACCGGTCAGGAATTTGCCGCCTCCGATACCTATGCAACTGCTTATGCCTTAACCCAATTGGTTACTTTTTTAAAACCTTGGGAAATTATCATTACCGGAGAAAAAGCTATTGATGGTGATACTGGTCAGGTTGGCCCGGCTGTAGCATCGTTTTTAAATATTCCTATTCTCACCTATGCCATTCAATGTCAATTGATTAATAGCTCTCTTTTTTTAATCGAAAGAACCATTGAATCCGGAGTTCAAAGAATCACGCTACCTCCTCCTTTTTTGATTACCGTTACCAAAGGGATGAATGTCCCCCGATTTCCTACCCTGAGGGGGAAAATATGCGCCCGGCAACAAGAAATACAAAAATTAAATGCTCATTCTCTGGGTATTTCAGTGGATTCGGTAGGATTATTTGGTTCGCCTACCCGAGTCGTAAAAGTCGAAAACTTTAAAATTGAACGAAGAGGAAAGATTTTAAAAGATATGGATCCGACTATCATGGCAGATCAATTGGTTCAGTTTTTAATTGATCGAGGAGCTTGGTAAATGAATCACCATTTACTGATCATAGGTGAAATTCGTCGGGGTAAAGTCGATCCGACTACTTTTGAGATATTAGGAGCAGCTCAACAGCTTCGTAGTAAAGGAGTGGAAAAGGTTGGCGTTTTTTTTGGATCAAGCGAATTCAATATAGAAGAATTGCAAAGTCCACTTCAGTTTGGAGCAAATTATGTTTACGGGATTAAAAATCCCATATTTGATGAGTTAGCCTTTCACCAGTCAACACAATTCATCATAAATATCATACAAAAATTCAAACCTACCATCATTTTAGCTGCAGCTACCACCCAAGGAACCACTCTCATGCCCTATCTGGCAGCTAAACTCCATACTGGCTTAACCGCTGATTGTACTGGTTTTGATATCGACTCTAAAGACGGGGCTCTGTTGCAAATTCGACCGGCTATTGGTGGAAACATTATGGCAACTATAAAAACCAGAACCTTCCCCCAAATGGCAACAGTTCGTCCCAATACTTTTAAGCCAGTTCAGAGTGAATTCCCTGATTCAGCTCTTGTGATCGAGGAGGATAATTCAACCTACTCCAGTGGTTTCTTAAAAAATGAATTTATCGAAGGAAATCATAATCTTGATATAACCAAAGCAAAAATCCTATGCAGTGGCGGTCGGGGATTAAAAAATGCCAAAAACTTTTTTCTCCTTGAAGAATTAGCACAATATTTAAATGGTTGTGTGGGTGGAAGTCGAGTGGCGGTAGAGCAAGGATGGACCTCTTTTCCTCATCAAGTAGGTTTGAGCGGAAAAACTGTATCACCTGAATTTTATATTGCTCTTGGAATATCAGGAGCGATTCAGCATTTAGCTGGAATGCAAACGTCTCGTTATATCATAGCTATCAATCGGGACCCAGAAGCGCAAATCTTTCATCTCGCCGACTTTGGTATTGTTGGAGATGTATTAGAAATCCTCCCTCAGGTCATTCGAATTTTAAAACAGAGGAAAAATAAATGAATCAATTCAAACCAATCAATGATCAGGATATTCAGTATTTTAAAACAATTATTGGAGAGCAATTCGTATCTGGAGATCCAGAAGTCCTTAAGAATTACTCAAAGGATGAGACTCCCGATGAAACTCTGCGATTATTACCCGAAGTGGTTATAAAACCAACCACCAATAAGGAAATCCAGCTTATAACCCGATATTGTTTTGAAAAAAATATAGCGATAACCCCGCGGGGAGCGGGCAGTGGTCTTTCGGGTGGGTCAATTCCAGCCTATGGTGGTGTTGTGTTGTCTTTGGAGAGAATGAACCGGATTTTAGAAATCGATATTGAAAATCTAATCGTGGTTGTCGAACCAGGAGTCATAACCAACGACATTAACCGTCAATTAAAAAGCTATGGTCTTTTTTACGCCGGCTATCCGATGAGTCTGGAAACCTGTCAGATAGGAGGAAATGTTGCTGAAAATGCTGGAGGGGGCAAGGCAGTTAAGTATGGTGTTACCGGTCATTATGTTCGGGGAGTGGAGTTTGTTACTGCATCGGGAGATTTAGTTCATTTCGGAGGGAAAATTTATAAAGATGTTTCCGCTTACGATATCGTTCATCTTATGGTGGGATCGGAGGGAACTCTCGGAATCATTACCAAAATCTATCTTAAAGTCATTCCCCTTCCCAGGGAAAGAATTGTTTTGCTGGCCCCTTTTGATGATGTGAATCAAGCTTTACGACTACCAGTCATTTTGCTGAAAGAAATGGCAGTGGTGCCCACATCATTAGAATTCATGAATCATGAAAGCCTGGATTTTACCTATAATTATTGCAACCGTTCTTATCCATTCCCGGAAGCGAAGTCTCATATCTTGGTTGAGATAGATGGTGATGATGAAGATAGAGTGTTTTCGCTCTCAGAAAAAATAGGGAATCGGTTATTTGATATGGGAGCAAAAGAAGTCTACATGGCTGATAACTCGGTTTTAATTGAAGAAATCTGGAAGATGAGACGAGCCGTGCCAGAAGCCATTCACCTTGCTCTTCCTTTGGAAATGAACGAAGATATATCACTTCCAATCCAGAAAATCGGAGACCTTCTGCTTATTGTTGAAAAATTGAGCCAACAGTATCATTTATTTTCCCCGGTGTATGGTCATATTGGAGATGGGAATTTACATGTGACTTTAGCGCCAAAACGAAAAAAAGACTGGAGGAAAGACGAACCAGTTATCCGCAAAACGTTTTATGGAAAGGTAAAGGAATTGGGAGGGGTGTTAAGTGGAGAGCATGGAGTTGGATTGAAAAGAAAAAACTATCTCTCACAATTTTATTCACTAGAAGAAATAAACTTGATGAGAAATATTAAAAAAGCTTTTGATCCAAAAGGAATTCTCAATCCTGGGAAAATATTTCCTGATTCAGAATAAGCCACCCATGTCACTTCGCGGCACCAACTGAGGATGACAATACCTATTAAGGAACCAATCTCCCCTTTTAGTAAAAAGGGATAAAGGGGGATTTGAATTTTTACTGTTCCGTCATCGTGAGGAGCGCAGCGACGTGGTAATCTCATTTACTCAATGAGTCATTCTGAGGAGCGTCTTATGCGACGTGAGAATTTCATCCTTTAAAGTATTTATGAAGAAAGAACCTAAAAGATGAGATCCTCACGCCCTCAAAAAACGAGGGCTCAGGATGACGAGTGTGGTGTCAGAAGAGATCCTCATGGCTTCAAAAAACGAGGGCTCAGGATGACGAGTGTGGTGTCAGAAGAGATCCTCACGCGGAAAAGCACCGCTCAGGATGACCGGATGAAAGGTACACCCCCCTAATCCTCCTCAATGGGGGAAACCATTAGATGGTATTTTCAATATAGTATTGACAAAAGGCAAATCATATGGTCAAATATTCACATTCGAGAATAAATAAACGCTGAGAAAAGGAAGAGTAGCTTCTGAATCATGCATCCAGAGAGAGCCAGGATAAAGGGTGGGAGCCTGGTGTTGCAACAGAAGTGAATGGGCCTTGGAGCGGCTCTACGAAAGCCAATGCGAGTAGGGTGAGAAGGGACTTTCCCTTTAAAGAAAGGCGGGTATCGGAGTAATCCCGTACCTGAGAGAGTGAATGGCAGTAATTGCCATTAATAAGAGTGGTACCGCGAGTGAAAGCCCTCGTCTCTTGACGAGGGCTTTTTTTATTGCTGATGATGTACTGGAAGACCAATATAATTCCAAAGAGAAAGTGAGTGAGAGCCATGTATACCAAAGGATTTATGGGAGAATTCGGAGGACGGTTTGTCCCAGAAATTCTCATGTATCCCTTGAATGAGTTAGAAGAATCATATGAATATTATTCTAATGATCGATCATTTCACGAGGAACTTGGATATTATCTATACCGTTATTCCGGACGTCCTTCACCGCTGTATTACGCCTCAAGGCTAAGTGAGCGTTGTCAGGGACGAAAAGTATATCTGAAACGGGAAGACCTCAATCATACTGGTTCCCACAAAATTAACAATACTCTGGGACAAGTATTGTTGGCAAAAAAGATGGGAAAGAAAAGAATCATTGCTGAAACTGGGGCAGGTCAGCATGGAGTGGCAACTGCCACTGTCTGTGCCCTTCTTGGAATGGAATGTCAAGTGTACATGGGAGCCGTTGATGTGGAAAGACAAAAACTCAACGTCTATCGAATGCAAATTTTAGGAACTGAGGTTATACCGGTTAAGTCTGGTACTCAAACCTTAAAAGATGCGATTAATGAGGCGATGCGAGATTGGGTGCAGAATGTAGATAATACCCACTATGTCATCGGATCGGTAGTGGGTCCGGATCCCTATCCTCGTATGGTACGAGATTTTCAGTCAATTATTGGTGGTGAAGCTCGCCAACAGATTCTTGATGCTGAGAATCGACTTCCCGACAAAGTTGTCGCTTGCGTTGGAGGAGGAAGTAATGCCATGGGAATTTTTCAAGGTTTTCGAAATGATCTCCAGGTCGAGCTCATCGGAGTAGAAGCTGGAGGGTTGGGGTTAGAAACCGGAAAACACTCGGCAAGCATTGGGAAAGGCTCGAAAGGGATTCTCCACGGCAGTTTAAGTTACGTTCTTCAAGATCAATATGGGCAAATCCTTGAAACGCATTCGGTTGCGGCGGGTCTTGACTATCCGGGAGTTGGCCCGGAACATAGTTTTCTATCGGTCGACGGACGAGCACGATATACCGCAGTCACTGATTCAGAAGCAGTTGAAGCTTTCTTAACTCTTTCCCACTTGGAAGGTATTATTCCAGCTCTGGAAAGCGCTCACGCAGTCGCATATGTGTTACAAGTAGCTCCAAGTGCTCCGAAAGATTCAATTATTTTAATCTGTTTATCAGGACGGGGGGATAAAGATGTGGAAGAAGTTATTAAATATCAGGAAGGGATGAAAAAAAATGACTGATCGGTTAGCGGAAATTTTAAACACCAGGAAAATTGGAAAAAAGAAACTTTTCCTTCCTTATTTAACCTTTGGATATCCGAATATCCCAAAATTTTTAGATTTATTGAAGATATGCCAGGATCAAGGTGTTGATGCTATTGAAATTGGGATTCCCCATTCTGATCCAGTTGCTGACGGTCCGATACTTCAAGAATCTTCATATCATGCCTTGAAAAATGGAGTCACGCCGGAGATGATTCCAGAGATTCTCTCCAGTGTCCAGCTAAAAGTTCCTCTTATTGCTATGACCTATGGAAATATTGTTTTTCATTATGGAATCGAGCGCTTCGGGAAGGATTATCGCCAGGCTGGTTTTCAAGGTTTAATCGTAGCTGATTTCCCTTTGGAAACTTCCCGGATGCTTGATAATCTGAAAGAAATGCTTTCAGTTATCATCCTTGCTTCAACTAATACATCGGCTGAAAGATTACGAAAAATTGGGCAAGAAAGCCGTGGTTTCGTTTATATCGTTTCTGGAAAAGGAATCACCGGAAAAACCAATATCGACCTTGAACAAATCAAACCGGTGATTAATGATTTGAGAAAAACAACCACAATTCCTCTCCTCATCGGTTTTGGTGTCAATTCGCCTGAAATGGCCCGGGAATTAGCGATAATTGCTGATGGTGTGATTGTAGGGAGTGCAGTAGTAGGCTTTATTGCTCAACACAGCGATGATCCTGAATTGATGAGCAAATTTGCTGGATATCTATCCCAATATCGTCAAGCACTGGATTAAGCGAGTGCTATTTAGGATTTTAAAAGAGGGTTTAACCAAGTGACTTTCTTTTAAAAATAGAAGGAAGGTGAAAGAAAAATGAAAAAAATCTTTTTATCAATTTTAGTTTGCATCATTATTTTAGCTGTTCCATCGGCGTTTGCTGAAGAGACCAAGACCGTAGCTGTGATTACTCCCTACTTGGCTTCAGTAGCGACCAATCAGATGATTAAAGCCTTTGAAAGAGAAGCCAAATCGAAAGGATGGAATGTGGTTACTGTTGACACCAAAGGTGATTTTGGAGCACTGGCAAGCCGGATGGAAGATATGATCGCTCGAAAGGTTGATGCAATCGTATTGGGATCAGCAGATCCCAACCAACTTAAAGATCAAATAAAGAAGTCAAATGAGGCTGGTATCCCGGTTTTAGGAGCCGATGCCGGTTGGATTCCGGGAGTAACCTGTAATGTCACTTCTGACAATTATGTTATGTCGGCGATGATGACCACATTTTTGTTTAATGCAATCGATCGAAAAGGGAATATTGTGGTTTTCACTCACCGGCC
The DNA here is from genome assembly GCA_002069605.1 of Candidatus Atribacteria bacterium ADurb.Bin276. Taxonomy (NCBI): domain Bacteria; kingdom Pseudomonadati; phylum Atribacterota; class Atribacteria; order Atribacterales; family Atribacteraceae; genus Atribacter; species Candidatus Atribacter allofermentans. The sequence goes on along the minus strand of MWBQ01000064.1, from coordinate 209 downwards.
TCACCATGGAGTGAGAAAAAGAACCTTGATTCTGGATGCTATTTTAATTGAAAATCCGGATATCAAAGTCATTACTGAACACCACGTTCAAGTTCCAGGTCCCATAGAAGATGCGCGAAAGGCAATGGAAAGCATCTTGATTGCTAATCCTCAACCTGGCTCCATTCAGGCGGTTTGGGCAGGGTGGGATGAACCAGCTATTGGAGCAA
>MWBQ01000063.1 GCA_002069605.1 Candidatus Atribacteria bacterium ADurb.Bin276 | reverse complement strand
GACATTATTCAATTAGCAGCCAAACACCGTTTCGATGGAGTAGAATTATGTCCTGATGAAGAAGGTAATTTTCCCTTAAACATCGAACAACAAAAGTTGATGGAGTGGAAATCATATTCAATAGATGAAAATATAGAAATCCGATGTATTGCTTCTGGTTTATATTGGAAATATAATTTGGCTTCTCCCAACACCGAGGTTAGAAAAAAAGCAATTGACATCGCCAAACGTTTGATTGAAATTGCTTCAATCTTGGAAGCCAAATCAATTTTATTAATCCCTGGTTATGTTAATGTCCCCTGGGATCCTTCTTCAGAAGTAGTTCCTTACGAAGAAGCCTATGAAAATTCTCGTCAGTCTATTTCAGAAATAGCAAAATTTGCCACTGATGCAAAAATAACTTTAGGGTTAGAAAACGTATGGAATAAATTATTTCTTTCCCCCATAGAATTTCGCAGTTTTATCGATAGTTTTAATAGTCAATGGGTAAGAGTTCATTTTGATACTGCCAATGTTCTCATATCAGGATATCCAGAGCAGTGGATTGAGATTCTTGGGAAACGAATTGTAACCATTCATATTAAAGACTTTAAACTTTTAGTCGGAAACATCAATGGATTTTGCCTTCCTCTTGAGGGTGATGTGAACTTTCCAGCAGTAATGGGAAGTCTTAAATCAATAGGATATGATGATTTCTTGATTGCAGAAATGATTCCACCTTATCATTATTCGGTTGACGCCTTGTTAGCAAACCTTTCATATAATCTTGATTGTATTATTAATATGAGGGTATAATAATACTGGTTACCATTTGTAATTTATATTTTTAAATAAAATATTTAATATAACTTTAATATAAATCAGATTGCAATTGAATGGTTATTAATATTTTATAAGGGGGGTGAAATGCCTTATCTAATAAATTTTATTTAAGGTTATTTCATGAAAAATTTTCTAAGGAGGAATGAATTATGAGAAAGTCATTGTGGGTCATATGTCTTGCAATGTTTTTGGTTTTTGGATTGGCTTTAATGGCTGGAGCAGCAACCAAAGTTAGAGTTATGTGGGCAGAATATGATGGATTAACACCGGAATATGCTTCTAATTTAGAAAAAGCTTTTGAAGAAAAACATCCGGATATTGATTTAGAAATAATTTCTACACCATGGAATGATATGCATGATCGTCTCATCACTTATATTGCTGGAGGGAACGCTCCGGATCTTTCGGTTATAGGAACTCGTTGGTTGTTAGAATTAATGGACATGGGAGTTGTGGAACCGATTGAACAACATCTCAGCCCAGAATTACTCGATAATATTGATCCAGCACTTTTTGAAGGAAAAATTAAGGGCGTGGTTTATGGTTTGCCAGTAGCGGCGGGAACTCGGGTCATGTATTGGCGTTCTGATCTTTTAGACAAAGCTCCGGAAACCTTTGAAGAAATGCGCACTATGTTAGAAAAAGTGGCTAAACCGGAAGAAAATTTCTATGGAATAGCCTTAACTGGTCAAAAATACGTTGAGCTCACTGAATTTGCTTATTTCTTGTTTGGTAATGATGGGTATTTCTTTGATATCAATGAAGACGGCAGCTATGGAAAATGTATTGTCAACAACGAAGCCGGTGTCAGCACTTTAACCTTTATGAACAATTTAGTTAAAGATAATTTAACCCAACCCGGAGTGACTGCTTACAAAAGAGATGAGGTTCAAAATCTTTTCATTTCCGGAAATGCAGCGATTATGATGACCGGAGGTTTTGGTGCAACACTTCTTACTCAACAAAATGTGCCTTTTAAATGGGATGTAGCTCCTCTCCCACACTTTGAAGGAAAACCTCAGAGTTCACTTATCGTTACTGATGCTATGGTTATGTTTAATGATTCAAAAGCCAAAGCCGAAGCATCCAAATTCTTAGACTTTTTCTATTCCGATGAGTGGAGGCTAGAATTCGATAAATTGGTTGGTTTCCCACCGGTTACCAAATCACTTGCCGACAATGAATTCTTCCAAACCCCAGTATATAAGTATATGGTTGATCAAATTGCTGGTGCCAAACCCTGGCCATTGATGGCTGAATGGCCAGAATGCAACGATCTGATTTGGGATAATATCGAGGCAACTTTCCTTGGACAGAAAACACCACAACAAGCTATGGATGATGCTGCAGCCGCCATTGATGCCTTAAGAGGGCTCTAAATCAATTTATAAAGAGAGGGAAGATAAAACTTCCCTCTCTTTATATACTTAAAAGTTTTGCTGATCACTTCTTAACGACCTCTAAAAGGAGAAGATTATGAGTCGGGCTGGAAAATTTTGGACCACAGAATCACGATTAGCCTATCTCCTCTTAATTCCTTCAGCAGTTTTTCTAATTGTTTTCATGTTTTATCCTATCTTTTATGTTTTTCTTATGTCTCTCTTCAAAGTCAATAAATTGGCAAATTTAACTGGATTCTATGGAATGGGTAACTTTATTACACTCTTTAAACTTCCGGAATTTTGGCAAATTATTATTCGATCTTGTATCTGGACAGCTCTGGCAGTAACTGCAAAAACTGTCATTGGATTGATTATCGCTCTGCTTCTAAACGTCGATTTTAGAGGAAGAAAATTAGCTCGGACTTTAATCATTATACCTTGGGCAAGCTCAGTTCCAATCAGTGCCATGCTCTGGCAATGGACATACAATAACGACTTTGGATTATTAAACTACACTTTACGATGGCTTGGTTTAAACCCCCCAGTTTGGTTAGCTTTTCCTTTTTCGGCTTTTATGGCTAACATTTGGGTTGATATTTGGTGTGGAATCCCTTTCATGGCATTGGTTTTTCTGGCTGGATTACAGGCAATCCCCCAAGAATTGTATGAAGCGGCTGAAGTTGATGGAGCAACATCGGTTTCGAAGTTCAGATTTGTTACGCTCCCTCTTTTAAGTGGAGTTCTGACCGTTGCAACCCTGCTTTCCATCCTTTGGACATTTAATGATTTTAACGTAATCTACATTCTCACCAAAGGTGGTCCCGCTAACTCGACTGATATACTCATTACCTATATTTATAAATATGCGTTTCAATACATAAAGTTCGGCCCTTCAGCAGCCATGGCAGTTATTACCTTTGCGATTCTCCTCACTGTGAGTATTATCTATGCCCGAAATTTCTTCCGAGAAGGAGCGCAATAAATAATGAATAGAAAAACCACCCACTATCTTGTTTATCCGGCTATAATATTTGTTCTTTTAGTTTTGCTCTTTCCTTTTTTTGTTATGGTTTCAACTATGCTCAAACCCCTTGAAGAAGTTTATTCTAACCCGCCTCACTGGATTCCAAAAAATTTGACCTTTACTAATTTTAGTGATATTTGGTCGAAATACCCACTGGTTGCTTATTTTAAAAACAGTTTTATTGTCGCCATTGGAACAACTGTATTCAATATGCTTTTATGCGTTCCAGCTGCTTATGCCATTGCTCGATTGAGATTTATAGGAAAAAACTTTATGATGTATCTTTTTTTAGTGGTTCAAATGTTCTCTCCTATTATTGTAGTTATCTCGCTTTTTAAAATTGTTGCACGACTTGGACTTTTGGATAATCTGCTTTCCTTAGTTCTCACCAACGGAGTATTTACCTTAGCTTTTGCAATTTGGTTATTAAGTGGATATTTTCGGGGTATCCCTAAAGCCATTGAAGAAGCAGCGCTTATCGATGGGTGTTCTCGCCTCCAAACCATAACTCGGATTCTTATTCCAATTGCCATGCCGGGATTAGTTACAACTATCATTTATACTTTTATATCGGCCTGGAATGAGTTTATGTTCGCTCTCACCTTTATAACTTCGATGGAAAAAAGACCGTTAACCCTTGGTCTATATAATTTCATTGGTCGCTGGACCGTTCAATGGCAATATCTTATGGCAGCAGCATTTTTAGCCTTAATTCCGGTCGTTATTTTATTTATGATTATTGAAAAAGAACTGGTCCAAGGGCTGGCGGGTGGAGCAGTAAAAGGTTGAAAGCGAGCTGAAAAATACGGTAGAAACTACAGATCGAACCTTCAATTTTCAATGGCATATTACCGATCGCTGTAATCTTCGTTGTCATCATTGTTATCAATCGGAATATTCTCAAGGAGCAAGTCTGGATTTTTTGCTTTCAGTAGCCGAAAAAATTATCAATGAATTAAAATCTCGAAATTATACAACCTGTATTAATATAACCGGCGGAGAGCCCTTGTTGGATAAGTCGGTTCTTGTTTCACTGCTCCACTTTCTAAATCAAAGTCCGGTTGTTCAAGAACTCATGATAATTACGAATGGGTTGCTATTAAACGAAGATTACCTTAGTGAACTTGAAAAATTTTCAAAATTAAGCACTATTAAACTCTCACTGGAAGGTGCTACTTCCCAAAGCAATGATCTTTTCCGGGGGAAAGGCACTTATGATTCCATCCTGCAGAAAATAAAACTTATTCAATTTCACTGTCGTTTTAAGGCTGTTGTTATGTTTACACTCCAAAAGATGAATCTTCCCGAATTAGAATTAATGCTATCCTTAGGCGAAGAGCTCAACCTTGACGGATTAATATTGGAAAGATTCATTCCTGAAGGGCAGGGAAGAGGTTTAAAAAATTTAGTTTTAGACAAATATGACTGGGAAAACCTTTTAAATAAACTGATTCAATACTTTGACCTTGATGTTGGTTCTGAAGACCTTCTTCCTTATAAAGCTTTTTGGATCCAATTTTATCCGGAGCTTGATATCTTAGGGGCAGCTTGTAATCTCAACGAAGCGCTTTGCATAATGCCGGACGGAATACTTTATCCTTGTCGACGTTTTATCTTTTCTTTGGGAAATGTCCTTCAAGAAGGAATATGGTCGGTTCTCGAAAAATCTAAGCTTTTGCAAACTGTAACCAATCATGCTCATCTTAAGGGGAAATGTCATTCCTGTTTCATTGAAGATTGTCATGGTTGTCGAGCCCTTTGCTATTCTCTTTATCGTGATCCTTATGCTGTTGATTACCAATGTTTTTTAAAATAGCTCGGTTCTATTTTATTGCTTCTTTCTTTTTGTTCTATTGATCTAATTCTACACTACGAAAAATATTTGTATTTTATATTATCCTTTTCCTCCTTTATCTGGTTTAATTTTTTAGAATCTGATACAATTTCAAATAGTTATAACCTGGTTACGAAGTAACCAAAGTTTTTTATCATAAAACCAATTAGTTATATTTCACTATTATTTATTAATTATTATATATCTTTAAAATCATTTTTCTGATATAAATACATAATTTAATATTGACAGATGAAAATATTTATTCTAATCTGTTTAATAAATCTTAAAGGAATGAGGTAAACTGAATTGGCTCAAAACAAACCACCCCTTATAATTAAAATTAAAAGTAATTATTCTTCGTTTACTCCATCTTTGAAAAAAGTAGCAGATTATCTATTCACCCATTTTGAAGATTTTACCCACATGACAATAAATGAAGTTGCCAAACAAAGTGGAGTCAGTGAATCAACACTTACCCGATTCTCTCAAAAGATAAATATGAAGAACTTCCAGGCCTTAAAAATTCAACTAGCTCACGAGTTAGGGGGAGTTGAAGAAGACAAAGAATTGATCTATGGAGAAATCCGGTTCCAAGATAGTATGGAAGCAATTATTCAAAAAATTTTTTTAGCTCAAGAAGAAGTTTCCAAAAGCACTCTCCAGCAAATCGATAAAAATATCATCGAAAAAACTGCTTTAAAAGCTGTTGAAGCACGCAAAATTTGTATCTTTTGCAGTGGAAAATCTACCATTGCCGGAATGAGTCTTTATGGCCGTCTCAGCCGTTTAAATACCAACTGCAATATCTATACCGATCTCCCTTTAATGATGATAGCAGCCGGACATTCCGGTCCTGAAGATTTAATCATAGTTGTTTCGAACTCTGGAACCAATCCTTCTCTGATAATGGCAACTGAAAAAGCTAAAGAAAACAAAGCTGTCGTCACGACCATTACCAGCTATGAATCTTCTCCATTAGCAAAACTTGCTGATTACTGCATTCTGACCGCCGCTTGTGAAGAATCAGGATTCTTTGGTGAATCTACCGTTTCCCGAATTGCTCAACTCCTCGTGACGGATATTCTTTATGCAACCATTGTTGTAAAATATGGACCTCCCGCTCTTCAACTTTTGCAAAGAAGTGCTGAAGTTCTTCATAAAATGGGTCAGGAAAAGTAATAATAATTTTCATATTATTTTGCTCAGGAATAGTTGGATAGGGGCAAAAATTTACTTGACGCTTTGGTTTCCGACGGTTAACATAGGGAAAGGAAATTTAAACAAAGGAGGAGATTAAAGAGGTTCATTATTGGTTTAAATGGAGTTTCCCTATGTTAACCGTTATTTTGTTTATGAAATGACTCGTATTTATAAACTAATCTTGGACCTGTCGCATCGAAATAACTTGTTTCATTGATTATGAGATATTTTTCATAATTGTTTCTTGCGACAAGGGGGAATTATGAGAGTTATTGCGGTTGCTAATCAAAAAGGTGGGGTTGCCAAAACAACAACATGTATCAATTTAGGTGCTTCGTTGGCTTATCATGCCCGAAGGGTTCTAATAATTGACATGGATCCTCAGGCTCATTCTACTCTTGGTCTTGGTTTTGAACCCAACGAGTTTGAAAAAACAATTTTAAATGTACTCGAACCCAATCGAAGCCCCTTTCATTTGGAGCTGAATGATGTCATTATTCCAACTAAAACCCCAAATCTGTATATTGCTCCTTCAAATATTGATCTGGCTGGTGAAGAATATCGCTTGATCGATAAATTGGGTCGAGAAGATTTTTTAAATTCCGGTATCCAACGTGCAAAACCACAATTTGATTACATTTTAGTCGATTGCCCACCATCATTGGGAATTTTGACTATTAATTCTTTAAAAGCTTGTCGAGAAGTTATTGTTACTATTCAACCTCATTATTTTGCTCTACGCGGTATCCAGGAATTTGTCGAAACCGTTGACATAATGAGAGAAAGCTTGAAACATGACCCGGAAGTCTACGTCTTAATTACCATAGCCGACATCCGGACCAATTTGTATCGGGAAGTCATGAACGAGATTGAAGAATATTTTGGAGATCGAACTTTTCAAACTATCATTCACAAAAATATTACTATAGCTGAAGCCTCGAGTCATGGTGTACCGGTAATCGAGTATGAACCGGAATCCAGTGGAGCACAGGATTATCTTTCACTTGCGAAAGAGGTGATTGAACTTGAAAAAGAAAAGCCTGAAAAGGGGCTTTTCCGAAAGAATAGACTTCAAACGTGAGCTTATTCGTGATACAACAAAAAATCTTGATGTCGATGAAAGCACAACACCACCAACGACACCAGTAGAAGAAAAAGGTGTTCTCCCTCCTAAAACTGTAAAAAAGGTAGCATCAACAAAGTCAAAAAAAGATGAAGCAGCCGAACGGTTAGCAATAATTAAGGTTATCGGAGTAGGAGGGGGAGGGAACAATGCTGTAAACCAAATGGCTGAATCAGGTTTGGATGGTGTTGATTTAGTAGCCGTTAATACCGACATTCAATCTTTAAAAAAATCTTTGGCAAACGAAAAGCTGCAAATCGGAATTAGTGCCACTCGTGGTTTGGGAACTGGTGGCAATCCTCGTATTGGTGAAGAAGCTGCCCGTCAAGATAAGGAAAAAATCGTTGATCTTATTAATGGTTCCGAATTAGTTTTTATAACTGCCTGTTTAGGAGGAGGCACCGGCACCGGGGCAAGTCCGGTTATAGCCCAGATTGCCAAAGAAGCTGGAGCTTTAACCATCGGTGTCGTCACCAAACCTTTTCAATTTGAAGGGAATAAGAGAAAGATACAAGCTGAAGCTGGTATCGAAGCCCTGCGAAACACCGTAGATGCCCTTATTGTCATACCCAATGACCGCCTTATGCAAGTAGCTAAAAAAGACACATCTTTCCAAGAAGCATTTAAATCAGCAGATTACATACTTTATCAGGCGGTTAAAGGAATAACTGATTTGATATCATCTGCTCAAGATATAAACTTAGATCTGGCTGACCTACGAACCGTTCTAACCGGTGCTGGAACAGTATTAATTGGCATTGGACACGGCCGAGGAAGGGAAAAGGCCAAACATGCAGCTGAAGAAGCGATCTATAGTCCGTTATTAGAAATATCCATTAAAGGTGCCCGATCAATTCTCCTTAACATCACCAGTGGCCCAGATATGACACTTCATGAGGTAACAGATATCACTGATATCGTAAAAAACGCTGCTGGTATAGAGTCGGATATTTTATTTGGGAACAAAGTCGACGAAACCATGACCAATGAGGTCTCGGTAACGGTTATTGCAACTCGTTTTGAAAAAGAGGAAGAAGAAATTCCATCTTTAGAAGTTGAAGAAGATATTGAAAGTAGAATTGTGATTGAAGATGACCTCGATATGCCAGCCTTCCTCCGGGAGTCACAAAGAAGAACCCCAACACCGCCGGAAGAAAAAACTCGTACCGATGAAATATTGTCATTTTTTAGAAAGCAAAGGAGAGAGTAGATATGGCTTTTATTTATAATCGAGAAATGACTCGTGAAGAAATTTTAAAACGAGTTGGAGACATTTCCCAAATTGGGAGTGTTATTCTTTCTGAATTACAAGATGGACCAGAACGAGGAAATCGAACTGCACAGGTTATAACTGGAGGAGGTCTTCACTATACAGTTTTATTAGACAGGGGAATGGATTTAGCTTGGACCTGGTATAAAGGAATAGCAGTTTCCTGGAGATCGGCTACTCAAGCCATTGCCCCCTACTATTTTGAATCTACTGATTTAGGCTGGCTAAGAGGATTCCATGGCGGTCTTATGAATACCTGTGGATTAACCTACTTTGGTTCACCAGCTCACGACCCTGAAACCGGACAAAATTTAGGTTTGCATGGAAGGGCTTCTTATACTCCAGCGAAAAATGTTTTTGCTGATGGAACCTGGCAGGGTGATGACTACCAAATACTGGTCCAAGGTAAAATTCGAGAAGCATCGGTATTCGGAGAAAAATTAGTTCTTTATCGAAAAATTATGAGTCGTCTTGGTGAAAAAACCATTTTTATAGAAGATGAGGTTGTTAATGAAGGATGGTCAGAAAGTCCTTTCATGATTCTTTACCATGTTAATGTTGGATTTCCCTTGCTTGACGAGGGAAGTAAGCTTTATGTTCCAGCTGAAAAAACTATTCCTCGAACCCCGGAAGCAGAAAAAGGACTCTCCGAATGGAACCTTTTCCGCACCCCCCAAAAGAACTTTTTTGAGCAAGTTTTTTTCCATGCCCCAAAAGTTCTTCACGATGGATATAGTGCGGCACTTCTGCATAATGAAAAAATGGCTTTAGGATTTTATGTGAAATTTAAAAAAGATACTTTACCATTTCTTTCCGAGTGGAAAATGATCGGTGAAGGCGAATATGTACTCGGTATTGAACCAGGTAATTGTTTACCCGAGGGACGTCCCAAAGAAAGGGAAGCCGGCCGTTTGGTAACCCTAAAACCTGGGGAATCACGAAAAATGGTTCTTGAAATAGGTATTGTTGACGGTAATAAGGAGATTGAACAGTTTAAAAAGTACATGGGGACATTTTAAATTGTCCAGTATAAATCATCGAATATAAAAAGTAGAAATTTATTACTTTTTTAATATAATTTTTGGTTTCAGGAATAGGGATATTCTCGATAAAGGAATCAGGTTGAGTCTGATTTTCTCCTTTTATCCATTCATCTAGTCTGCCCGGTCCCGCATTATAAGCGACAATGGCCGGGCATATTTTTTGATTAAAATAATCTAGTAAGTATCTAAAATAAGTTGCCCCTAACTCAAGATTAATTTCTGGATTTATGAGAAAAGAATCATTCCAGTCGGCAAAATTGACAACCTGGTTCATTCCAGTTTCAATCATCCAAGCAGCTGTAGACGGCATCAGTTGCATCAAGCCAACTGCTCCAACCGGTGATACGATATCGATCTCGAAAGCACTTTCCGCTTTAATAAGCGCAAGAACAAGATAAGGATCAATTGAATTCTGCTCACTTAAATCTTTAATAATTGAAAAATAGTAATCCGGATATATTTTTTTCCATACATTTTTATAATTTTTAAAATCCGGATAGCGGTTTTGAAAGTAAATTGCATTAATTTGGCTTTCTCGATATTCTTGGTTTCGAGCGTAAAATCGGCTGAGTTCAAAATATATTTCTGGGTGATTCGGCATTAATCTTTTCAGGGTCAAGAGTTCAGCTTCAGCATTGGTTTTAAGAGAAAGATCGCTGAGTATGAGATACCGATTCCAATGAATCTTTTGGTTTTGAGTAAATATCTCCATCTTGGTGATAAATTCATGAGGTGGAAAAAGCTCACGAGATGAAGGAAGGGGCTTATTCGTTTTGCCAAGTTCTTGCCAAGCGCGAACGTAGTAATAATCGAGCCCTTCATTCTTAATGATTTCTTCCAGATAACGGATACTTTCTTCTGATTGATCGATTTTATATTTCCAAAAAAGGGCACGACTTTTTTCATCAGGATAGGTTGAAAGCAAATCTAAAGCCGATTGGGCTGAGTTTAAATCTTTTTTTTGATAAAGATACCAGAATTTTTCCCATATTGGTTCACTATCATAGGGGAATGCCGCAACTCTTCGATCTAAAATATTGAGATAATTCTCCTCATCGTCTAATACTCGATAACAAAAAGAAAGATTTTTAAAAGTATTTAAAACATATTCGCTATTGGGAAACTGGTTTAAAAGATTTTCATAGGCAATACTGGCTAAACTATATTCACCCCGTCTCTGGTGGTAAACCCCAGTGTAAAACCAACCATCAGGATGATCCATTAACATATAATTCTGGGTCAAAATTCTTTTCATATCGGTTAAATTTTCCTGACGTAGATATATCCTTAACCATAAAATCCAATATTCAAGGATTTCAGAGGAAAGAAGAGAATTCAAATCAATTTGATCTAAAAATCTTATAGAATCAGAAGTCCACCCCAACTGAAAGAAAAAAGCAGCGACCTCTAATCTAGTTTTCATTGAAAAATCCTCAGGATTTAGTTTATCAACAATGGGATTGATCAAGTCTCGGGCTTGGCGGCTGGTCATTGTTCGGTGTGAATAGTAAATTTTTTTAGTATGGAAAAGAGCCTCTAAAAAGTTACCCTTACCCACAAGGATTTTGCTGATACCTATTAGGGAATTAAGCCGTTCTGACTCATCATAGGCGCAAGAAAGAGATTCTATATAATAATTAATCGCCTGATTGTAATTTTTTTCAGCATTGAATAGTTCAGCAACTTGCCAGGCAGATCGATGGAGCAAAATTGACAGCGTCGATAGTGACTGGAGGTGATGATAAACATCTTCTATTGAGTTGGTTCTTTTTTGGTTTATGAGCGCATCAAGATAGAGCGACCAAAGGTGATCAGAGATACTTACCTGACGATTTTTTTCTTCTTTCAATAAAAATTCGTAAGCTTTCTCCAGTTGCTCCATAGTTAATAAAGATTGTAATTTTAGAAGAGCGGTTTGATTTGCATAGTGTTTGGCTTGATCGGGGTGGTTATTGATTTGATTAATAACCTTTTGGTAATCTTTTTGGCGGTAGTTATTGATCAGCTCGGAAAGAAAGTCATCTTTCCCCAAGACATTTCCAGCTGCTCCTAATAGAAAAATTATGATAACAATCAAAACGATGAAGTCATGGATTTTGTTTCTCATATTTCTTTCTCCTGGTTCATTATATTATATATTAAACTAACTTTTTTCAGTTCCTCATTCATCGTGCGTATAATAAAAAGCAAAAGGCTTAATGAACGAAAAACAGTAATAGATTGCTAAAAGAATGTATCTATCCTGAAAATACCGGAAATAATTTTTATAGGTAACTCATATTGAGCAACCAACCAGAATCTCATTCCGGGCTTTCACCCTCATCCTCACCTTCTCCCATCAAGGGAGAAGGAACTCTGAATCGTCATTGCGAGGAACGGAGTGACGTGGCAATCTC
>MWBQ01000062.1 GCA_002069605.1 Candidatus Atribacteria bacterium ADurb.Bin276 | reverse complement strand
TTAATCCCTCTCCACCGGGTCGCGACGCAACTTGATATTTTAATTGAGGATCGAATTTTTTTTCAACCTTCATGATGAAGTGATCTCTCCTTTTGCCGGTCGTGGTAATAGGCCAGACCGTTGTACGATTTCCGGAACTATACTTTCCCAAGCAATGGCCATAATGTGGACTCCAGATACTCCTTCTATTTTCGCAACTTTTTGAATGGTTTCGATACAAACTTCAACGCCTTCAGCCTTTTGATCAGTGGCTGCTTCCATTCTCTCGATTAAATTGTCAGGAATGACAACACCTGGCACTTCGTTTTTCATATACCTTAAAGCTTTCGCTGATTTGACCGGAATAACTCCAGCTAAAATAAATGATTTTTTATGAAGTCCTAAGCAGCACACTTCTTCCATCCATTGGGTGAAAATATCCACATCGAAAATTGCCTGAGTTTGGATAAATTCGGCTCCGGCGGCAATCTTCTTCGCTAAGCGAAGAGCACGAAACTCGAGAGGATCAGCGTATGGGCTTTCACCCGCACCTAAAAAAACATTAATTTCCCCCTTCACTTCTTCTCCATTTTGAAATACCTTCTGATCACGCATATTTTTAAAGATTTGTAGGAGCTGGATTGAATCAATATCGTAGACATTTTTTGATTGGGGGTGGTTTCCCATACTCTGATGGTCACCGGTAAGGCAGAGAAGATTTGAAATACCTAAAGCGCAAGCCCCGAGAAAATCGCTTTGCAGGGCAATGCGATTTCGGTCTCGGGTGACCATTTGCATAACCGGTTCGATTTCCTGCTTCTGGGCAATCAAACAACTAGCAAAACTTGACATGCGGACGATAGCCGTCTGATTATCGGTGATATTGACTGCATCAACAAAACCTTTGAGCAGATCGCATTTTTTTCGTATTACCTGAGGATCGGATCCCTTGGGCGGACCCACTTCGGCAGTGACGGCGAAATGACCACTTTGCAACACCTGTTTGAGCCAGCTCATAACAACATATCCTCCCGAGTCATTTTACGATGCCCACCATAGCGGGATGTTGACCAGTCTTTTGGAGGTTGAATTGTCAGCAACCAATCCAAACGATTGAGATTCTTTAGGCGATCATAAATCAACTGCCAAGCGCAATCACGATCAGGTTTCACTTCACATTTCCCGTCTTTTGAACCACCACAAGGACCGTTTAAGAGACTTTTAGCACAGCGGGTTATCGGGCAGGTTCCACCGAAAAGATGAATGATGCAATTCCCGCATCCCCAACAACGTTCTTCCCAATACCCTTGTTTTACCGGCATTCCCATGAAGGTGGTATTTAATCCAGGATAGATACTTTTTTCAGAATCGAGCTCAAAAAGAGCTTGAACACCAATGCCGCAGGCCAGAGAAATGACGGCATCAACCGACTGAATACTTTCCCGTAAAGGATGGATAAACTCCAATTCGCATTGTCGTTCGACAGTTAAACTATCGGCTTCATATCCTTTTATTCTCAATAAAGAGGCTAATTCTTTGGCTTCTTTATCACCACCGGTGAGACAGACGGTTACACAAGTTCCGCATCCTAAAACCAAGACTTTTTTTGAATCGCCAAGCATAGCAAGGATTTCTGGTATTGGTTTTCTTTCACCAATGATCATGGTTTATGCTCCTCTTGGACTGGAGTACTCGAGATCAAATCCAAAGTTCTTTTTATTTCAGAGATTTTTTCGGCAGTTACAAAACTGATAGCTACTCTTTTGGTAATACCAGCTTCTTCTAACAGATGATTGATTCTATTTACTCGCCTTTGAGCAAATCGACTTCCATTTTGATGAAAGCAGCTATCAATGGGGCAGCCAACCAAGAGAATCCGATCACACTTCCCTTCAAAGGCTTCAAGAATATCACTTTCTTTTACACTTCCAAGGCAGGGCGCTTTAATAATTTTGATAAATTCATGATTGGTTGAATTTTCAGTGGTATATTTTATCATCGCTGGATAGCCACTTTTATCACAAGCGATTACCAATATTTTCAATCTCCATCACTCCAAAAACAGAAATATTTAAAAAAAGTAACGAGTGATTACAAAACAGTTTTAATCTTGCCGGTATTATCACCAGCTCCCATTGCCTCTACTCTGCTTGAGTTGTGATGGTCTTATCCATTTCAAGACCGTATAGAGTTATGGCACCGGCTGGGCAAGATGTTGAGCATAAGCCACAGAGATGGCATTGTTCCCAATTGATTCGGGCTTTTTTTCTTTTTGACGACCCTTCGATATCAATAGCACTCCAGGGACAGGTTCGAAGACAGGTCAAACAGAGAACACACCTTTCTTCATCGACTATGGCTCGATTCTTCTCGGCGGATACCTCCTGCTGGAGATAGTCAACCACTTCCTGGATAGCATAGCGTGTATCAATAGTTAATTTATTGTCTGGTAGATGGTACCAACCATCGAGAGGCAAACTATAGAGCGGAAGGTTAATATTATTTGATGGTGATAAAAATGGAATCAGACGATCACCGAAAAATATCTTGGTGAGGTCATAAGGAATGACTTTTTTCCCGGGTACCTTGATCATCCAATCACTTAAAAATTTTTGAGAGATTCTATCCCGCTCGGTAACAAAACTGATCCAACTTCCTCGCATATCTAAAGAGGGTTGGAGTACCAAATGAGAAAAATCAATTTTTTCAATGAGGACACCTGCTTTTCGGCTCTCAAGATATTTTTTTTCCAAACCATCACCGGCAACAACTACTTCCCGACAAAGAATAAATACTTGTGCTTGGTCTCTTTGAACTAAGAGTTGGGAGAGGTCATAAAGAGTTGACCAGGTTTCAGCTGGTACCATAACTTCAGGAACCAGAAAAACCACGGTTTGTTTTCGAAAATTCCGCAATAGAACTTTGTTTTTAAAATCTTCGAGGAAAAGGACCTTGCGAGTATCATCCACTTCGCTGGGAATCGGGTAGGAAAAAACCGGTTGAAATTCGGGAACAACCACTACCCCTCCAACTATTATTGCTCCTGGTTGTGACTCAATACAATATTGAATTCCCTGACGCTTGATAGTAAAGGGAGGGATGGGTTGGAAAATTTCAAGACCAACTTTTTGAAATTCTTCGAGAATGCTATCGTCAATTGGATTCCTCCCTAGGACGGCAACTTTCTTAATTAGTTGAAGGTTTATTGCTTCAACCGGTTGTTCAGCTTTGTGAGTGAGTATGACCTGGTGAAGGTAAGAATTCCATTGATTCATTTTCTCATCATCCATGGATTGAGGAAGATGTTCTTCTGGATAAGAAAATACTCGTAGAGGATCAATGTTTGCTGCAGCACAAATCCGAGCTATATTTTCTCGATGTAGGAGAAGACTTTTTCCAGTAAATATGAATCGATCGTAATTCAACGGAAGATTATTCCCAAGTTCAGCCGAATTAAGCAAATGAACTCGAACTGGGAAATGAGTATCAATTTGATCTATCCAAGGCTTCATCCAAGACCGGGTATCGCCAAGAGAGACGATAAGAACAGTCTTCAAGTTATTATCCCCCTTATCTGATTTGTCATCAGACGACAAATATTCGAATATTTTAACATCCTTTTTTACGATATTCCTTGTTGCAAATATTGGTGAACCGATAAAATTCGCTGGGCAACTTTTTTCCCATCGGAAATGGCTGTTTCAATATCTTTTGCTCCCGATGCCGCTCCACATACATAGATATTTTCCTGACTGGCGATTCCATCCCCGTAGTCTTTTATAAAACCATCATCATCGATATTTACCCGAAGGATATCAGCAACCTGTTTAGTACCTGGGTTGGGGGTCATACCAACCGATAGAATGACGGCATCATATTCAACTCGGTTGACCTTTTGGTCATCCTCAAACAAAAGAATTGGTTTTCCGTTAGGTGACTCCACTCGATAGGGCATGTGACGGATGAGTCTCACCCTTTTTTCTGAGATTTCGGCAAGTAATTCTTTATTTCCACCCAGAAGCTGAAGGTCCATATAATACATATCAATCTGGAGATGGGGATATTGAAAAGCTAAATCCTCAGCAATCCGGAGAGCATATCGGCAACAAACCCGGGAACAATATCCTCTTTTTTCTTTAAAATTTCTTGATCCTATGCACTGAATGAAAGCGATTTTTTGATAGGCATTAAACGCCTTGACCCCTTCCGAATTTAAATTTCTTTCAATTTCAATGCCAGTATAGATATGAGGGAAAGTGCCATATCCGTATTGAGGAACTTGGCGGGCATCGAAGGGTTGAATACCGGTTGCAATCAATATCGAATGAGCAATTATCGATCGTCCGATTTTGAAAGAAAGATGATAATTCCCATTTTCTTTAAACATCGAAGATAGTTGTTGGCCAAGTATAAGATCAAAGGGGTATGACGAGAAATCTCTCAAGTCTCGTCGTAATTGTATCCCATGACACACACCACAATACAAGCACCTATCGGTGGCTTTACATCCCAATTGCCAAGCCAACCCACCTGCTTGCTCTTCCGAATCGATAACCACTCCCTTCAAGGAAGGGCTTAGAATTAGAGCAGCAGATAAACCGGCCACACCGGCACCCAGGATTGCGAAATCATAAATGGGAACAGAAGAGGTAAATTGGTTCATTAGAAAAGTCCCACTACATTCCCATCTTCATCGAAATCGACTGTATTTCCAGCTGGTTTGGAAGGTAGACCAGGCATGGTTCTCATCTCACCACAAAGTGGGTACAGGAAACCAGCACCAATTGAAGGTCGAATATCACGGATTGGCAATTTATAGCCTCTCGGACGACCTAACAGTTTGGGGTCATGAGAAAGAGAAAGATGGGTTTTCGCCATGCAAATTGGTAAAGTATCCCATCCCATTTCAGTGAACAATTTGATTTTTTTCTCGGCTTCGTTTTCGTAAACCACTCCATCGGCACCATAAATTTTAGTTGCAATGGCATGAATTTTATCTTTGATTGGGATATCAAGCGGATAGAGAAATTGGAAATTCCCTCCATTATCGCATGCCCGAGCAACTGCTTGAGCCAAATCCTTTCCTCCATCTCCGCCCTTGGCCCATACTTCGGAAACCACTGCATCAAAAGCGCCATTTTCTATGGAAATTTTTCTGACAGTTTCAATTTCTTTTGGAGAATCGGAGGTAAAAGCGTTAATGGCCACAACTACTGGTATGCCAAAGTAGCGGGCATTTTCGATCTGTTTAATTAAATTTTCTGAACCTTGGGTAACAGCTTCAATATCTTCTTGCGCTAAACCAGGATCGAGTGGTTTTCCTGGTACCACTTTATATTTTCCACTATGCATTTTTAAAGCTCGAATGGAGCACACCATAACGACGCAATTGGGTTTGAGCCCGCTATACCGGCATTTAATATCCATAAACTTTTCCATACCACAATCAGCACCAAAACCACTCTCGGTTACAACATAATCGGTTAAACGAAGAGCGATTTGATCGGCTATGATAGAACTGTTACCATGAGCGATATTGGCGAAGGGACCAGCGTGAACCAGACATGGAGTATTTTCTAAGGTTTGGAGAAGATTGGGTTTAATAGCATCTTTCATTAAAACCGCCATTGAACCGGCACATTTTAAATCTTCTGCAGTAATCGGCTGTTTCTTTTTGTTATAACCGATAACAATACGCCCCAATCGCTTTCGAATATCCGATAAATCAGTCGTCAAAGCTAAAATAGCCATGACCTCAGAGGCAACCGAGATATCGAAACCGGATTCTCGAGGGACTCCGTTTTCTTTTCCACCCAAGCCAAGGATAATTTTTCGAAGCGATCGATCGCTTACGTCGACAACCCGTGGCCAGCTGATCGTGTATGGGTTGAGATCCAGGGCATTCCCATGGTGAAGATGATTATCAATAAAAGCGGCAAGAAGATTATGAGCCAAAGATACGGCATGGGTATCTCCGGTTAAATGGAGATTAAAATCCTCCATAGGAATAACTTGGGAGTATCCACCACCGGCAGCTCCCCCTTTGATTCCAAACACTGGACCAAGGGAAGGCTGACGAATGCAGACAATGCTCTTTTTCCCGATGGCATTTAAACCCATGGCTAACCCAATGGTGGTAACCGTTTTTCCTTCTCCTAGCGGAGTTGGCGTAATAGCAGTTACGTCAATATATTTTCCTAAGGGTTGATTTTGAAACTTATTTAAAACATCGAGAGAGATTTTAGCTTTATATTTTCCATAGAGTTCATAGTCATCATCGTTTAAGCTTATTGTGTTAGCAATTTCTGAAATTGGTTTCATAGTTGAGCGTTGGGCGATTTCAAGATCACTCATCATAACTGTAATCCCCCTTTTAAAAATAATTAATAAAGCATTTGAATTATTTATTAAATAAGATAATTAATTAATTCATAATTAAAAAAAAGGGTGGAATTCCACCCTTTTTTTAGGAGATACTTAAAAGTTCCTTAACTTTGTCAACAGCTGAAGCAGCATCCGGTGCATAGCCATCAGCGCCGACTTCATCGGTAAACTTTTGAGTAACTGGAGCTCCTCCAATTAAAACTTTTACATTACTTCTTACTCCAGCATCATTGAAGGCCTTGATGTTTTCTTTGATTTGGACCATGGTGGTGGTTAATAAGGCTGACATACCAACGACTTGAGGTTTGTTGTCTTTCATTGCCTGGATAAATTTTTCAGCCGGGACATCGATACCGAGATCGATAATTTCAAAGCCAGCTCCTTCCATCATCATAGCAACTAAATTTTTTCCAATATCATGAAGGTCTCCCTTTACCGTTCCGATGATCATTTTTGCTACCGGCTCTACTCCGCTTTCGGCTAGTTTTGGTTTTAAAATTTCCATACCAGCTTTCATGGCGCGAGCAGCAATTAATACCTCAGGAACATAGATTTCGTTGGCTTTAAATTTCACCCCAACTTCACTCATTCCTTTGATAAGACCACCGTTCAATACTTCAGAAGGTTTAAGACCTTCTGCCAATGCTTTGTTGGTTAGCTCGGCTACGCCTTTAGCATTCCCAGCAAATAATTCTTTTGCAAGTTGTTCTAATACTTCCGCCATTAACGACCCTCCCTCGTAAGGTATTGTTGACATTTTAACAAAAAGATATATAAAAATCTATAATTTATCTTTAAAAATTTATTGACCTATTATATTATCTATTTAAGTAATTAACGAAATCATTATTTTTAAATAAGGAGGAAGAAATGTGGAAACCGACCATGCGACCTTTATTCGTTGGTGTAATGGCAAAACTCAAAAGCGAGCTTTGTCTCTCTTTATTGGTTCAATTTTAGCTGGAGCCTATATTGGATTTGCGTCTCAACTTTATACCCTTGTAACTGCATCATCGGGACTCTCCTATGGATTAAGTCAAATCTTAGGTGGTTTGGTATTCTCGGTAGGTTTAATTTTTGTTGTTTTAGGGAAAGCTGATCTCTTTACAGGAAATTGCCTTCTTTCTTATTCCTGCTTTGATTCACTTTCTTCTTGGTTGAATACATTAAAAAACTGGGTGATTGTTTATTTAGGTAATTTTGTTGGAGCTCTTCTTTTGGTTGGTCTTTACCATACTTCCGGATTATTCGCTTCCGGACAAGGGGTCATAGCTGAAAGAGCCTATACTATTGCCAGCGCTAAGGTGAGTCTTGCTTTTTTTCCCGCCTTGAGTCGTGGAATTTTATGCAACTGGTTAGTTTGCTTTGCTGTCTTGCTTTGTATTTATTCAGAAAATAATCTGACCAAGCTGCTAGTTATTCCGGCCCCAATTCTAACCTTTGTAGCACTGGGTTATGAACATAGTGTAGCCAATATGTATTTTTTACCAGCCGGAATCATCGCCCAAGGATATTTTTCTGCAGAAAAACTCTTGCACTGGGGGGATATTTTCCGAAACCTCTTACCGGTTACTTTAGGAAATATCATTGGTGGAGTCGTCTTGGTAAGTCTTTTTTATTGGATTATTCAGGGAAAGTTGGCGAAGTAAGTAGAAAATTGTATTGAATGGCTAGCATTATTTAATCAAAAATAAATTTTGGAATGAATAGTTTAAAAATAAAAAAAGCGTCTGATTTTCATGTCAGACGCTTTTTTTATGAGATAATCTGATTGATTAAGCTTGAATAACCGATACAACCTCGGGAACTTCTTCTTTTACCACTCGCTCGATACCGTCTTTAAGAGTCATCATCGACATCGGACAAGAACTGCACATTCCTTTTAATCGGACCTTCACAACCCCATCAACAATATCTACTAATTCAACATCTCCACCTTCCATACGAAGATATCCTCTCACCTTTTCTAAGGCCTTTTCTACTTTTTCTCTCATCAGTATAAACCTCCTCACTGGCGAATCCTGGAATTAATTTCCTTGACCATTACTTTTAAAACCAAAATTTAAATTATCTATTCCGGAATGATTAGATCAGGATAGAGTGGAAATTGTTGACAAAGCTGATTTACATCATGAGTAATTTTTTCAAGTGCCAGTATATCATTTTTTGATTCGAATGTCCTACAAATCAGCTTAGCAATGACCGACATTTCTTTTTCTTTCATGCCACGAGTCGTACAGGACGGAGTTCCAATCCGAATACCACTGGTGGTATTTGGTTTTTCAGGATCAAAGGGAATCGCATTTTTATTTACTGTTATACCTACTTGGTCCAGATATTTTTCGGCTTCCTTCCCTGTAATACCTTGGTTTCGAACATCAATGAGAATGAGATGATTGTCAGTTCCATCGGAAACCAAGCGAAAACCTTTTTCTTTTAAAGAGACAGCGAGAGCTGCTGCATTTTTAACCGTTTGTCTTTGATAGACTTTAAAATCCTCACTTTGTGCTTCTTTAAGGGCTACGGCTTTACCGGCAATGACGTGCAAGAGAGGACCTCCTTGAGTTCCAGGAAAAACAGCTTTATCAATAGTTCCAGCAAAATCTTTTCGGCAAAAAATCATTCCTCCACGAGGTCCACGAAGGGTTTTATGGGTCGTTGTGGTTACAAAATCAGCGTAGGGAATAGGACTGGGATGAACACTGGCTGCCACCAGACCTGCTATGTGAGCCATATCCACCATCAGATATGCACCTATTTGTCCGCTGATTTTCCCTAACCTTTCAAAATCGATAAAGCGAGGATAAGCACTGGCTCCAGCTACTATCAATTTAGGCTTATACTCAACAGCCAATTTTTCTAGTTCGTCATAATTAATATTTTCGGTATCAGGATGAACCCCATAGGAAATGAATCGATACAGGATCCCAGAAAAATTCACCCAACTTCCATGGGTGAGATGTCCTCCATGAGCAAGATTCATTCCAAGTACAGTATCCCCGGGTTTGAGAATGGCCATATAAACAGCCATATTCGCTTGAGAACCCGAGTGAGGTTGAACGTTGACATGATCAGCTCCGAAAATATCCAAAGCTCTTTGGCGAGCGATATTTTCCACTTCATCGACAAAAATGCAACCGCCGTAATAGCGTTTAGCCGGATATCCTTCAGCGTATTTATTAGTGAGCACCGAACCCTGGGCATCAAGAACGGCTAAACTGGTAAAATTTTCTGAAGCGATCATTTCCAAGGTATTTCTTTGACGATTAAGTTCTTCTTTTACCCAATGGAATATTTCGGGATCGCTCTTTTTTAAGTTTTCCCACATAATATTCTCCTTTAAGATTGGCTTTTACCTGGTTCAGGAAATGATCCATGTTTTTTAAAATAAGAAACCAAGCCACCTTCATTTAGGATTTGAATCATTACTTCAGGAAGTGGAGCCGCCTCAATGGTAAAGTTTTGAGTCAAGTCATTAATTTTTCCTGTTGTTAAGTTAATTTCCAGTTCATCACCACTCTGAATGCGACTGGTATCACACTCGAGTGCCACTAAACCACAATTAATAGCATTACGAAAGAATATACGGGCTATTGATGGAGCAATAACTCCTCTTATACCACTGGCAAGCAAAGCTCTGGGAGCCTGTTCACGGGAAGAGCCACAGCCAAAATTCTTCCCGGCTACAATAAAATCGCCAATTTCTACTTTTTGAGAAAACTGAGGATCGATATCTTCCATGACGTGTTTTCCCAGTTCGTTCATATCCAGAGTTTTAAATTTGTATTTCCCGGAAATGATATAGTCGGTGTTAATATCATCGCCGAAAATGTGGGCTTTTCCTTTGAGTATCATGGCAATCACCTCAAGTATTTTCTCGGATCGGTTATTTTTCCTTTTAAAGCCGAGGCGGCAACGGTAGCGGGAGAAGCTAAGTATATGAAAGCTTTATTGTTTCCCATGCGTCCTTTAAAATTTCGATTTGCTGTGGAAACAACATTCCATCCATCGCCTGGGACTCCTTGATGAGTTCCAACACAAGGTCCACATCCGGGAGTTACCAGAACTCCTCCAGCTTTGACAATGGTTTCTATCCAACCTTTCTCGATTGCTTCCAAAAGAATTTCTTTTGAGGCCGGAGCAACGATAAGACGAACCTTTGGGTGGACTTTTTTATCTTGAAGTATCTTAGCAGCAACCTCAATGTCCACGCTTCGACCATTGGTGCAAGTTCCTAAATAAGCTTCTTGGATTATCACCTCTCCCAAGGAATCGATTGAGGTAACCGTATCAACCCGATGAGGAAGAGCAACCTGGGGAGTAAGCGTTGAGCAGTCATAGGTTAATTCTTTTAAATAAACAGCATCTGGGTCTGGATAAATTGGTTCAAAAGACTTAATTGTTCTTTGTTTAACCCAGGTTAAGGTTTTTTCATCAGGAGCTATAATGCCTGCTTTGGCTCCTAATTCAACTGCCATGTTTGAGATAGTTAATCGTTCTTCAACCGAAAGACGATCAATGATTGGACCAGTAAATTCAATAGCTTGATAAGTTGCTCCATCAGCACCAATTTGAGAGGCAAGATACAGAATGACATCTTTTGAATATACCCCGGGTGGGAGAGTTCCATTGATTCGAATCAGGATGGTTTCAGGAACCTTGAACCAAAGTTGACCTGATATCATTGCTGCGGCTAATTCAGTACTCCCTACTCCAGTTGAGAAGGCTCCAATGGCTCCATAGGTACAGGTATGTGAATCAGCTCCAATCACTAAATCACCAGGGACGACTAAACCTTTGGCGACCATGATTTCATGGCATACTCCACATCCAACTTCATAAATAGTCAATCCATAGTTTTCAGCAAACTTCCGCATGTTATCATGGAGCTGCGATATCGCTTCTAGTTGGCTTGGGGCATTATGGTCAATGATAAATACTATACGAGATGGGTCGAATACTTTTTTACCACCCATTTCTTCAAAAGACTGGATTGCCAGTGGTGTGGTCCCATCTTGTCCCATCGCCATATCAATTCGGGCAATAACTAAATCTCCAGCCTTAACTGGAAACCCGGTTTTTCGTTCAAAAACCTTTTCTGCAATGGTTTTTCCCATATCCGTCGCTCCTTTGAGTATTTGTCCTTCATCTTTTTAACAATAATCCAAATTTAATGGATAAAAACTCAACTACTATTTTGTTCTAGTCGGTTCAAAGTTAAAATAATTGTATATTGATTTATAATTAATTATAGTGCGACATGCTAATTTTATTCGATATATGTCTAAGAATGATACAGTATCAGAGAAATAAATGTCAATGAAGGAGAAATGATATGAAAGATTGGAATCAGGAACGAGATCGAATAGTTGATTGGTTAAGGGAGCGGGTTCAAAAAGCAAAAGCAAAAGGAGTGGTTCTTGGATTAAGTGGAGGAATTGATTCTTCGGTAGCGGGAGCATTGGCTAAAATTGCATTTCCAGAAAATACCTTAGGTCTTATGCTTCCTTGTCACAGCCTTCCCCTGGATCAACAAGATGCTGAACTAATAGCCGGAAAATTTGCTATTTCCTATCAAATTTTTTCTCTTGATTTTATATATGATAGCTATCTCGCTCTCCTTGGTGAAAGCTACTCAAAACCTCTTCCTCTTCCCTTAGCTAATATTATTCCTCGCATCCGAATGACGGTCCTTTATTATTTTGCTCAAAAGGAAAATTATCTGGTTTGTGGAGCAACCAACAAAAGTGAATTAACAGTTGGATATTATACCAAATATGGGGATGGGGGGGTTGACCTGATGCCTCTTGCCCATTTGACTAAAACGGAAGTTTGGCAATTCGCAAAGTTTTTAGAAATACCAGCATCCATAATCGAAAAGGCACCATCGGCAGGGCTATGGGAAGATCAAACTGATGAAAAGGAAATGGGTATTTGTTATGCAGTTTTAGATGCATTTATTCAAAATGGGTTAGGAAATCAACAGGATATTGCCAAAATTCAAAAAATGATAAAGCGGACTGAACACAAACGACAACTCCCACCACGTTTGGAAAGGCATAGTTGAGTAGTATGAAACGAATAGGCCTTTGCAATAATGGAAAAAGATTAATATTTTCATTGTTTCTGAGGTTATGGAGGAGTAGGAATAGATCTAAATTGTAAAGCGTTCTCTCTTTTTTTGGAGGATTTCAAGGAGTTGGCCTTTATTGTAAGTATTGAGAATGTCCTTATTAGACAACCAAGCTCGACGGGCTTGGGCAACACCAAGACGCATAAGATTCAATGAGGAAGGATCGTGAGAATCAGTAGAAATAACCAATTTAATCTGGTACTTTTCGTTGGCTTGTCGGGCATCAATATCTTTAAGATCTAACCGTTCTGGTTGGGCATTGATTTCAAGAGCGGTTGTTGTCTGTTGAGCGTATTTAAAAAGAAGCGCGAGGTCACCTTGAGTTGCATCCCGTTTATTGATCAATCGTCCGGTGGGGTGACTAATAATCTGAACATAGGGATTTTTAAAAGCCTTTTCAAGGCGTTGGTTTATTTTTTCAGTGGTTTGACTTAATCCGGTGTGAATTCCAGCAACTACTATGGGAAGTTGAGCAAGCACTTCATCAGGAAGATCAATTGATCCATCACCTAAAATATTAGCTTCTACCCCCTCTAGAACAAAAATCTCACTATGATTTTGGTTCCATTGGTTAATCTCTTTCCTTCTTTCTTGTATTTGCTCGGGGGTTAAGCCAGAAGCCACTGCCAATCCCTGGGTATGATCACAAATAGCGAGGTATTGATATCCTTTTTTAGTAGCAGCTAATGCCATCTCTTCAATGGAAACCAATCCATCACTCCAATTTGAATGGACGTGAAGATCTCCTTGAATATCTTTTATGTCGACCAATACCGGTAAGCGTTTTTGAAGAGCAGCTTCAATTTCACCTTGATCTTCTCTCATCTCCGGTGGAATCCACTCCATTCCTAAAATTTGATAAATTTCTTCTTCCTTTTCTCCCCCCTTCTTTTCCTCATCATCTATCCGATAAATTCCATACTCGTTAATCTTATACCCTTTTTTTTGTGCATATTCCCGAAGTTTAACGTTATGTTCTTTAGAACCAGTAAAATACTGGAGTGCGGCGCCAAAACATTGATTATCAACCACTCGAAGATCAATTTGTACTCCCTCATAGGTCAAGATACTCGATTTAGTTGTTCCATGGGCAATGACTTGCTTCACCATAGGCAGTTTGGTAAAGGTTTCCATCATACGTTCTGCATCAGCCGTTGATGCCAAAATATCAATATCACCAATGGTTTCTTTCATACGACGAAGGCTTCCAGCTGTGCTTATGTTATCAATTTGATTATTTTCACGAAGGAAGGCAATAACTTCTTCAGCCAAGGGAAGTGCGTAACCTAATAACATCCTACCGGTACTCTTCTTGATAATATCGATCCCTTTTCTTATTTTTTCTTCACTTTTGATACCAAATCCAGGGAGATTTTGAAGACGATGTTCCTGAATGGCTTGTTCTAATTGCTCAATGTTTACAATCCCTAAGTCGGAATAGAGTTGTCGGGCAATTTTTGGGCCAACCCCAGGGATTTCAGTGAGCTGAATGAGTTCCCGAGGGGTTTCTTTAGTTAGTTCTTCATAATATTCGATTTTCCCGGTGCGAAGATATTCATCGATCTTGGCTGCTAAGCCTTCACCAATGCCTGATATGTCTCGTAATTTTCCTTCTTTGGCGAGTAATTCAATCGCTTCCGGCCAGTTTTCGATTTTTCTGGCAGCTTCTTGATAGGCCAATACTCGAAACCGGTTTTCTCCTTTTATTTCTAAGAGAACTCCAATTTCACGAAGAATTTGAGCAACTTCCAAATTTCTCATAGTCTTATCCCTTAAGGTAAAAAATATCTTATTTTAATTTTATTTATTCAGTCATGGGTTATAAATTCAAATATTGAATGGAATGATTGCAATTCATATCAATTTTTTAAAAAAAGCTTGAATAAACACTTATAACATTATGTCATATTCTATGAATATAATAACCAATTTTGCATTAATTTAATTTCTTATTTTTTCAAAGACGAGTTAGAAAGAACTGAAAAAAAATCGATTCCCTCTTATTCTCCCTTTAGTCAATGAGATAAAAAATTTTAAAAAAGATGAGATCCTCACGCCCTCGAAAAACGAGGGCTCAGGATGACCGATTAAAGAATTCATTTGATGGTATATTCAGGACAGACCTTTATGCCGTTTTTATGGCACCAGATGAGGTAGAAAACCAAGATTCGACATACCATGGTATGTCGCTACATTAATTAATGAATGGGCACAATACATTGTGCCCTACATTTTTAAATTCTTTGGTAGGGGCTTGATTTATCATGCCCGTTGGTTTTCAGGATAGACCCTCATGCCACTTTGGTGGAACCAGATGATGATGAAAATTACTCATTCAGAAATGAATTTCCACCATTTAGAAAAGGGGGTTAGGGAGATTTGAGTTTTTGGAAACCAATCGAATCCCAAACCATCTCCCTTTATTCAAAGGGAGAGGAATAAAAAAGATTGAGCTCAAGAGATTGCCACGTCACTCCGTTCCTCGCAATGACGATTCAGAGTTCCTTCTCCCTTGATGGGAGAAGGTGAGGAT
>MWBQ01000061.1 GCA_002069605.1 Candidatus Atribacteria bacterium ADurb.Bin276 | reverse complement strand
CAACTACCGAACCTTCAACAATATCATTCACCTCAATCATGGGGTGACTCATTATCCTCCTTTGTATCATTTTTCGTAATTTATACCCTAAAAATATAGCATTGAATAAAAAATGACGTCATCCTGAGCCCTCGTTTTTTGAGGCCGTGAGGATCTCATCTTTTAATTATTAAAAAAATACTAAATGAGATTGCCACGTCGCATAAGACACTCCTCGCAATGACGGAGCAGGTGGATGAGATTGCCACGTCGCATAAGACACTCCTTGCAATGACGGATTTAGAATGAGCATGATAAATCAAGCCCCTACCAAAGAATTAAAAAAACGTAAGGGCACAATGAATTGTGCCCATTCTTTAATTAATGTAGCGACCTGCTCTGGCAGGTCGAATCCAGGCCTCACCCTCATCCTCACCTTCTCCCATCAAGGGAGAAGGAACTATTTAATCCTTTTATTAATTTTTCCCCTCCCCCCCTCGGTCTTTATCGTGTTCGATTAATGTAGCGGCATGCCCTGGTAGGTCGAGTCTTGGATTTTCATTACCATCTGGTGCTAAATTGTAATATGACAGCCTTGTCATACCCTTCCATCTCATGAAGTTATAACTCAATTATCTCGCTCCGGGCAGAAGAAAACACCTCACAGCCATCTTTGGTTACTCGAAAACCATCTTCCCAACGAAAGCCATAATCAGGAGTGGTGAAGAAGGTATCCGCCATGAAAGTCATATTCTCTTTCAAAGGATAATTTGAGGTTTTTTCCAACCAGGGTTTTTCGACTTCTATGATACCGGCACCATGACACGGTCCATATAGATAATATTGGGAATAACCATGTTTCTCAAAATATTGGTAGTATTTCTCGGCAATATCTTTAGCAATGACTCCTTCTTTAATCCACTCATAGGTAATTAAATGAGCATCCAATCCAAACTGCACTTGTTTTTTCATTTCTTGCGGCATTTTTCCAAAAATAACTGGACGTCCAACTGAGGAGGCATATCCACCAAATCGAGCTCCAACACAAAGTTGAATCATCTGACCTGGTTCAAGTTTTTTATAAGTTGCCCGAGCTATAGCATTTTGAGTTTGTCTGCCTCCAAATATATAGTTAGGAAAGGCTTCACACTCGGCACCATGCTTATACATGGCATGATAAAGAATGCCCATCGCTTCTTTCTCGGTCATTCCAACTTTCATTTCTTTTAAAAGATCCTCAAGGGCTAATTCGCTAATTCGGTGAGCCTCTTTCATCATGGCAATTTCATTCTCCGACTTAACCGCTCGCATATCGGAAATGATCCATTCAGCACGGATAATCTCTCCCTTTGACCCTAACGCCTCTTTTATTCCTTCATAAACTGGCATAGGAAGAATAGCATAATCTCCTAATGCTAAACGCTTAATTCCTTTTCCTCCTGATATTTCATCAAATACTTCTTTAAAATTTGATACTTGGATATCCGGATAATCAGGCTCAGCCGATTCTCGATAAGCAAGTAGTTTACGAATTTTTTTGATTTTACTTCTTTGAATGGCAAAAGGTTCAGCTTCTGGTCCAATCAATAAGATTGGATCTCCCTCTTTTGGAATGATTACTCCCGCTGTTTCAAAAATTGGCCAATGATCACTAAGGTATCGAACACTCGCATGGTCCGCTTCATTGGAATGAACTAAATAAGCATCATAATCTTTTTCAACTAACATTTTCTGAATTCGTTCAATCCTTTGATGAAATTCGGCTTCTGGTATTTCTCTTATCATGGTACTTTTCCTCCTCGAATTATTAATTTATACTGAAAATTATTCAGTTTTTACCGAAATGATATTTGGTTTAAAACCCTTTAAAAGAATCAGAATATATA
Organism: Candidatus Atribacteria bacterium ADurb.Bin276; assembly: GCA_002069605.1. Taxonomy (NCBI): domain Bacteria; kingdom Pseudomonadati; phylum Atribacterota; class Atribacteria; order Atribacterales; family Atribacteraceae; genus Atribacter; species Candidatus Atribacter allofermentans. The sequence goes on along the minus strand of MWBQ01000061.1, from coordinate 5,582 downwards.
TATACCCAATAAAGATTCTAATAATTATTATATAAAAAGACCAACTAAGATTTCAAAACAACTTTTAAAACCTTTTCTTGTTGACTTGATGCTATTTGAAAAGCCTTTTCTGCCTCATTAAATGGAAAAACGTGAGATAATAAAGCTTCTAATGGAAGATCATGACGATTCAAGAGGTCAATAGCAATGGGAAAATAGTGGTTTGGGATGGCATGAGAAGCTCTGAGCTGCAACTTTTTAAAATGAAACTCATTGGCGTCAAAAGTTATCTGGCTTCCTTCTCCATACTCAATCCCATTAAAGGCAACGATACCACCAAACCGAGATACTTGAATAGCATCGGTAATGGTTTTGGGAGGTGCCGTAACAATGACTCGATCGGCGCCCTTGGGAATAGCATTTAGGATCTCACCTACCACATCATTTTCTTCATAACACAGAATCAAATCGGCACCCATTTGTTTCCCTAATTCCAAACGATAAGCCCCCCTCGGAGTAGAACGTTTGGAACCAACCAGGAAGACCCGACGAGCTCCTTGTAACTTAGCTAATCGTACCACCATCAACCCGATGGGACCTGGTCCAAAGACAACAACCTCATCATTGAGCTCTAGTTCAGCTCGTAAGGTCACATCTAATGCCACGGTAAGCGGTTCGGCTAAGCAAGCGTGAATAAAATCAATTCGTTTCTTATCATAAACATGCACCATATCCTGTCTAATGACAAGGTAATCAGAAAAACCAGCTTGGTTGGTCATGTAAGTAGTTAAGTTTTCGCAATACAATGAACTCCCATTTTTACATTGTTTACAAACCCCACAAGCTGCATGGTTTTCTATAATTACACTTTTCCCAATCAGACTGTCATCAACACCCTCACCGATCTGCTCAATGATTCCTACTACCTCATGACCTAAAGGTGTCCAATCTTCATTATTTCGAAGAAAATGGAGATCGGTTCCACAAATACCCCCTGCTTCAACCCGTACTAATACCTGTCCTGATTGAGGCTTGGGAACAGGTGCATCTCGCCATTGGAGCTGAAAAGGTGATTTTCCAAAAAGAACTTTCACAGTTACCTCCAATTATTTATATTTAAATGTCTTTTGAGTTAACTATAACTATAGTAAATCAAGCAGAATTTCATGGGTGTTTCTGGGCTTTTACAGTAGTCTTTCTTGATTTTGTATTATAAATAGAACTTAAATCATTTTTAGAGTTTAATACCCACAATGAAAGGTAATTAAATAAAAGATATTCTAAAAATGTGATTTTACGATTCGAGGGATACCTCCCATTCAATAAAAGCAACTTTTCCCATCATTATATTTACAGAAAAGACTAAAGGTTATCAATACCATGCTTTTTTAACCATTCCTCGAAATTCTGATTATCAGTAACTATCTCATTATCATAATTCTCCTCAAGTTTTTTCACTTGTTTGGCTAACTCCGGTTGCTCGCGCATGGCAACGGCCATATTACTATCAAACTGCTCAACCAGTGGGATTAAATCTGAAAAATCGAGGTTTAATTGAAGTAAAGCTTTGACTTTTTTTACGATAGAGATAATCCCTCTCGGATTGGTTGCATGGATATACATTGGTACATCAGTGATGAGGTTAATCATGTTTATGTTTCTCTCTTTGGTTAAAAAAGTGAGATAGGTAGTTAAACTGGCAGAGCCTTCGTAAGTGGTAAAACGGATATTTTCTTCCTCAAGAATTTTTTTTAATTTTTCATTGCTTACCGAACTATAGACCCGTGGATCTCGAGTGTGAGGAGTTAAACCGTTGACGCTTCCAATAAAATATATTTCTTGAATTTGATACTCTTCACACATAAAAAATAATATTTGACAGTATTGATCCCAATTAATATTTGGTTCTTTACCAGAGAATAGAATAAGATTATTATGAGTATCAGCAAAAAATTCATTAGTTGGAAACTTGACTTCATTTACTAATCCGTCGGTAATTTTCGTATAAGGACGAAATTGAGCAATTTCCTCCATAGATCCCGGTAAATTATATATATAAAAAGGGTGGGGATTTATTTCCGCAAACTTAATTGCATTCAACTTATTATTCAAATAAACAATAGTTCCGGTTGATACATATCCTCCATCCATCCACCCCGATAATCCAATGATCAATCTGGGAGAAAACAGAACTGGTTTTTCTAAAAATTTAAGATTTTCCATAATTGGAATCGATCCTCCTTTGATTTTAAACGATTGGAAATGGACAAATGGTTTTTTACTTTAAAATATTATACCTTTTCAGAATTATGATTACACATAAGCAGTTAAAAGAAGTTAATGAATCGAGGAATAAAAAAACCACAGGTTCTGACAAACTCTTGAACCTAAATCTCGCTTCGAAAAAAGAAATCACTTTCTAATATAGCGAAGCGCTTCAGGACTGGCCTTCCACTCTCCCTCTCGGGAAAACTTCGAAATTCCTATCTCTCGATCGGGAACTTCTTTCTTCCAATCCTTCGGTTTTTTATTCCTCAGAACCTGTGGCTATAAATAATTATACACCCAATAATTTACCTGTCAAGTTAACCAATATGATTATTTATAACTATAATAGTGTTGAACCAAAGGTTACTTCATTTGAACCTTATCAGAAAGGAAACCGTATGAAAAACTTAGTTATTGCCCTAGCCCAAATGGAATCAAAAGTTGGTAAAATAGATAAAAACCTTTTTAAAATCAAAAAATATATTGATACTGCAGCTTTAAATCAGGTTGACATCATTTGTTTTCCTGAGCTCTCAGTAACCGGATATTCTCCAGAAAACAGTCAAGAATATGCCGAAATGATACCTGGTTATAGCTCAAAGATTATATCCCAATGGGCTCAAGATAAACAAATCACCATACTGGCTGGCATCTGTGAAAAAAATCAAAGCCTGAATCCTTATATTACTCAAGTTATTTGCATGACCGATGGAAATGTTTTTAAATATCGTAAAACTCATTTAGCTCCTCATGAGGTTGCATTTTTTTCTCCTGGTCATGAATTTCCGGTTTTTGATATTCCTCAAGTTCGGTTCGGTATTGAAATTTGCTGGGAACTTCACTTTCCCCAAATAACAACCTTTCTTTCTCTTCAAGGAGCCGAACTGGTCTTTTGTCCTTATGCATCGGCACGAACTCCAAAAGATCGACAACAATCTTGGCACATTTTCCTTCCAGCCAGAGCGTATGATAACCGGATTTTCATCGCTAGTTGTAACGCACTTGGACAGGATTTTGGTGGAGGCTTAATGGTCTGTGATCCTGAGGGGCACATTGTTGTTGAAGATCACCAAGGAAAAGAGAGCATGATTATAGCTAACCTCGATTCTTCAATAATTGAAAGTATACGAAATCCCAACAATCAATCCCTTTTTCAAAGTTATTACCCAAAATTTCTAAGAAATGAACTTTTTTGAAAAAAGAGCAAAATTGATTTTTTAAATAGATAATTAAATGAGAGAAAATGAAGCAGTTTTATTCGAAGAATATTAATCTACTCTTCCTATTCGTCATAAAATTGACGATATAAACCATCATCTAAATTCACAAAATCAACCTTTAATTCCAATCGAAGCCATAGGTCGGTGGCTAAAAATACTCTTTTTTGTTGTTCTTCATTTAGATCTCCCTTCCAAACAAAAAACACATTGACTGGTTTGCTAAAGGGACTTTTTTGAAAAACCATTTCCATACGGTTAAAATAATAATCCTTTTCCAAATCTTCAATAATATTTAAGATTACTTGACTATTAACCGGACCATGATATCGATTTTTTATCTCCTTGACGATGAACTGAAGTTTCTCATCGTCAATTTTATACTCATTTCCTTTATCCAAGAAAGCTCCAATTTGCTTTCCATCAATTTGAATCACTAATTGAGGGAGTTGGTGAGCAATAGCTTGGAATTGTTCTAAAATCTGTCGAACTGTCTCTTTAAGATCCATTTATATTTACCCCATGGCTCATTCTTTGGATATAATAATAAATCGGCAGTTTGTTTAAATTCTTTATTTTTATCAAGATAAACGATAAAATAACCAACCCTCTGAAATAAATCATCCATATATAAAATAAGACAAATAGCTTGAAGATTAGTATAAAATTAAAAGAATACAGTATAATAATATTTCTGATTTTGGGTTCTTTATTTCTTGGCAATGAATAATCCACAAACCTAAAAGGAGGTTTTTTAATATGATAAAGTTAGTACTCGTTCGTCACGGAGAAAGTAGCTGGAATAAGGAAAATCGCTTTACCGGATGGACAGATGTTGATTTATCCGATAAAGGAATAGAAGAGGCTCATACTGGTGGAAAAGCCCTAAAAGAACAGGGTTTTACCTTTGATATAGCCTTTACTTCAGTTCTAAAACGCGCAATTCGCACTCTCTGGATTGTGCTTGATGAAATGGATTTAATGTGGATCCCGGTAGAAAATTCCTGGCGCTTGAATGAACGTCACTATGGTGCCTTGCAAGGTTTGAATAAGGCCGAAACCGCAGCAAAATTTGGAGAAGAACAGGTAAAAATTTGGAGGAGAAGCTACGATATTCAACCTCCGGCCTTAGAAAAATCTGATCCTCGGTTCCCAGGCAAAGACCCACGTTACCAAGATCTCGATGAAAAAGACCTGCCCTTGACTGAATGTCTGAAGGATACCGTTGCCCGCTTTCTTCCTTACTGGCATCAAACCATTGCTCCAACAATCCAAACTGGAAAAAAAGTACTTATTGCTGCTCATGGAAACAGCTTAAGAGCTTTGGTCAAATATTTGGATAATATTTCAGATGAGGAAATTGTCGGTCTAAATATTCCCACTGGAATACCCTTGGTATATGAATTAGACAAGTCTTTAAAGCCTATTCAACATTATTACATTGGAGATGAAGAAACGGTTAAAAAAGCTATGGAAGCCGTCGCCAATCAGGGAAAAGCAAAGAAGTAAATCACTTATAGATTGATACTTGTGATACTTATATAAAAGGGGCGCAACGTCGCATTGCGCCCCAATATTCATAAAATATTTTAATAACTCTTAGAGAGTATAAAAAACACAATTACCCCTTTGAGTCTATTTTTATAGAGTCGGAGGGGGGATCACTGGTTCTGGTAATGGCAGATTGAGCCACTGTTCAATTTCTTCCTCAGAAGCATCCCAACGGTAAGTTACATCTAAATTTTCCTTACTTATAAGTTGAGTGGGCGCCCAGTAAAAATGACCTGGTTCAATCTCTCCCTTTACGACTCCTAAGAGCAGACGCAAAGCCATGACCGAGGCGATAGACGGTGGGTTGGCATTGGTGTATTGCAATTTTCCTTCTCTTATGAGATCCAAACCGTAAGGTGCTCCGTTTTGGGAAACAATAGTAACTTGTTCAAGTTTGCCAAGACGTTCTAAAGCGCTTGCTACACCAACTGTCATATCTTCATTTTGAACAAATAATCCTACGATGTCAGGATGAGCAGTGATAATATTGGTAGCTGCTTCATAGGCTTTTTGTCTATTCCATTCCGCTGAAATGGTTGTTACTATTTCTAAATTAGGATTTTGACT
>MWBQ01000060.1 GCA_002069605.1 Candidatus Atribacteria bacterium ADurb.Bin276 | reverse complement strand
AAGGATTTTTTTACATTATTATAAATCTTCAATTCTTAAGATGATGGTTTTTTATTCACTGCCCTTGAACAATTCTACTTTGGATGATTAATTTTTTGATTTCTATCTCTGGTAATAGTTATTAATTCTTACTAACAATTTACTTTAGTATTTTTTTTAAAGTTTAAACTAAATACTTATCAAACCTTTCAATTTTTTTTAAATAATAAATAATCTTATCATTAAAGAGTTGATATTTTAGCAATAGAACCCATTTCTCGCAGAAATATGCAGTGAACGCTTTTAATTTTAATGGTTCTATATTATTAAACGTTACGGAATTAAATTAATATAACCATCAAATATCTATTGGTCTGAAGAAAAGCACAACAGCCATGGCAATAAAAACCACAATTTCAGATCCGGCAGGCCAAAAACGACCTGTAATTGAAATTAGCATGCCCAATATAAAGGAAGCAAAAAAAGTCCCTCGTAAGTTTCCCATTCCTCCGGTTAAAACCACGGCAAAACAGAGGAGCAAGACATTCAAACCCATGTAAGGATGAACCGCTGTAATAGGTGCATATAAGACTCCACCAACAGCTGCAAGAGCACTTCCTAAAACAAAGGCAATAGAAAAATACTTCTCAACTCGTATACCAAGACAACGTACTCCTTCTTTATTATCCAGCGCCGCTCTGATAATCTTGCCAACCATGGACTTTCTTATGAATAGTTCAAGCCCAAAAAATACTAAAATCGCTAAAAGAATTACAAAAATACGGTAAACTGGAAAAACAAATCCTAAAAAATCGATAGACTTCCCTATCGGATCGCTGAGCGGTTTCGGATACACACCCCATACCCACTTTACTATATCAACTCCAATTAGAAAAACTGCAAAGGTCGCAATAAAAGTATAATCCAATGATTCCCCATATAAACGTCGGATGATGAAGCGCTCAATACAGTAACCCACCGAAGCAGCGATCAAAACCGCTAAAATACCTCCCCATAGAAAGGGTATACCAAAGTCATTTACTGATGCTGCTAAAATATAAGCCCCAATTGTATAAGTAATCGTATGTGCAAAGTTGATTACCCTCATGGTTCCAAAGGTTAAAGATAGACCAATAGAAATAAGATAGAGCACTGCTCCAATAGTCAATCCGTACATAATTGCATAGATCATTTGGATACCCCTTTCTCCAAAGGCGGGTCGGAGTTTTCACGAGCAGCAATTCTATTAAATAGACTTTCCAGACCACCCCAGATGCCCTTTCTAAATCTGAAAACGATGAGTAATAATGATACCCCAAGAAGAAGTTCCCAACGCTGGAAATAAATGGGAAGAAGGTTTGTAATTAACATATAAATAATTCCACCAACAATCGATCCATAAAGACATCCAGGACCTCCTATTAAACAAGCGAATATAACACCCGAATTTGCATTCACATCGAGCACATTGGGATTAATGTAGCCATAATTCAATGCTGTTAAAGCTCCGGCAAAACCTGCGACAGATGCAGAAATTATAAAATTAATCCATTTATAATAGTAGGTGTTATAACCTAAAAACCTCACTCGTTTTTCATCCTCCTTTATTGATCGTAATAGAACTCCAAATGAAGAGGATGTGATTACTCGGAGGAAAAAGAAAACAAATATTAAGGAAATTAAGACAAACCAGAAACGAAAATTTGGATTTCTAAAATTAAAAAAACTGAAACTAAGGTTTCTAACACTCAAACCATTTTCTCCTCCGGTGATAGCTTTTAAGGGTGACATTACCAAAAACCAACCAACGCGGTTAAAAGCAAGATTAATCAAGGCGAAACACGCTCCAGTTGCTCGAATAGCAATAGATCCCGCTGCCATTCCTACCACACAAGCAGCCAGCACTCCAAATACAATAGCTAATAAAGGATTTGAAGTAAGATATCGAAGGGAAAGACCTGTAGCGTAAGCACCCACTCCCAAATAGAGAAGATGTCCCATAGACAGTCTTCCCATATATCCATATAAAAGATCAAAAGACAACACCATAATACAAAAAATCGCAAAATCGGTTGCTCGATGGGTGCCTAGAAAAGGGATAAAAAATAAAAAGACGATGATTAGAAAGATTAACTCAAAAATTCGCCGCCCAACATTGGTTTTGGTTAATTGACCCCACCAGAAAGTAAAAATCTGAATTACCCTTCTTTTCTTATTAAGGACATTCCTCATAAGACTCTATCCCCTTCTCCTAATCTTAATCGAACCTAAAGAGATTTCTCTAAAAGAACTAGGTTGCGGATCTCTGAAACATCATCTAATATTCGGGAAACCTTCCCTTCCTTAAGTATAACAACTTGGTCTGCCAAACGACTTACAAGAGGAAGATTTTGCTCAACAATGATTGTCGATTGTTTTCCTTTTAAACGACTTAATATCTTAGCAATGTCATTAATGACAACAGCTGCTAAGCCTTGTGTGGGTTCATCAATAAGCACCAATCTTGGATCACCAACTAAGGCTTGTCCAATGAGGAGAACTTGTCTTTGTCCACCACTCAGCTGACCGGCTTTTAGTTGAAGAAATTCTTCCATTTTGGGATATATTTCTAAAACCTTATTAAGAGCTTGAGAAAGAGGTTCAGAGCTTGAGAATGCAGCAATTTCTATGTTTTCCTGAACAGTTAGGCTACCAAAAACCTTCTTATCCTGATTAACATAACGAATTCCTCGATGATACAGCTTATTTGGCAAAAAACCTGTTATATCTTCATTATCAAAGTAAATCGAACCCTTAAGGGGTCGAATAAGTCCTACTATACTTTTGAGAAGTGTTGTTTTACCTGCTCCATTTCTGCCCACGACAAAAAGGGTTTTTCCTGCTTCTAACTCAAGAAATATGTTATACAGTGCCTTTGCGTGACCATAAGCAACGTCAACATCTGCTACTTTTAGCATACCTTACATTTCCCCCCTAAAAAGACAAATTTTAATTTTGATCTAAAGAGGCTTCACGCTGTCCTTCTTCTTCAAACATTTCCTCTTTGCCCCAGTAACACTCGTTAACTAAAGAGTCTCTAAGAACTTCAGATGGATCCCCCTCGCAAATGATATGCCCTTCATTCATTACGCTGAGCCGGTCCACAAAATCAACAATTGCTGATATTTTATGTTCAATTATGACAATTGTTACTTTACTTTTAAGAATTTTTAATAACGATAGAACTTTGGTTATTTCAACATCACTTAAACCACTGAATGGTTCATCGAGAAGTAATAGCTTAGGCTTCAAAGAAAGAGAAAGGGCAATCTCAAGCAGCCTTCTGTCACCATAGGAAAGCTCTGCAGTTACTGCATGGGCATAGCCTTCAAGCTCGACAAGCTTCAATGCTTCTAGGGAACTATCCCAAGTACTATGAGAAGAAGAGGTTAAAAACTTCCAAAATGAGTGATGAAACTTGTAACTCCAAGTTATACAAGGAACCAGATTTTCCCATACTTTGAGGGAATTAAATACTGATACGAGCTGGAAGGTACGCACCATTCCCATGCTTACTCTTTTTTCTGGCGATAGACGGGTTATATCCCGCCCTTGGAAGAATACTCTACCTGATGATGGAAGAAAGAAGCCAGTTAATAGATTAAAGAGGGTGGTTTTTCCTGACCCATTTGGCCCAATAATCCCTAAAGTTTCATTTTCCTCTATAGAAAGGTTTACATCGTTGACCGCAGTTAAACCCCCGAAGTGCTTAACTAATCCATTCGTCGTTAGTAAGCTCATCTACGTTGGCCTCCTCAAACCAATTTCTCTTTGAATAAAAAGAAGCGTGGCTCCCTTTTAAAGGGAGCCACGTCAGCTTACTATCACTCATACCCCATTTCCGCTAATGGTAAGCATAGAACTTCGGTTTCAAAGAAATCAGTAATTTTGGCAAAATCCCATTGGTCAACGCGTCCTTCAGTCCCTTTTCCTTCACCAACAAAGTAAGCGTACTTGTAAAAAGGTCTCCCATCAGGACGCCAAGTACCTGGTCCTTTAAAACTTTGGAAATCGGGACTCCCCAATAATGCCTGATACATCTTTGCTGGATCAGTTGATTGAGCAGCTTCCATAGCCCGGAGGGTTTCCTTCATTCCTATGTAGGCATATGCAGCCATTACATCGGGTTGTTCACCATATTCTTTCATAAAAGCTGCCCGTATCTTCTCGGCATTTTCGTAGGTCTCTATATCTTTTTCTTTAATTTGGCTTAAATCATGGTATAGCCACATTCCCATTGTTACCCCGTTAAGAGCTTCGGGCGGGATACCTGCAGCAATACTTATTACAATAGCATTGTAAAAAATCTTGGTATGTTTGCTTAAACCTAACTCGTAAGCTTGTTTCAGTATTTCAATGCCATCAGTACCCCATTGCCCCATCTGTACCACATCAGGCTTGGATTCAATGATCTTGAGTATATAAGAAGTATAATCAGGAGTTCCTACCGGAGTCCAAATAAATTCTAATTTAATGTCAGGATATTTCTCGTAAACTTGCTTCATCCCAACACCAACTCCATGACCATATGCATAGTCAGGAAGGCAAGCTATAACATATTTTGGTTTATAAGTCTGAATCACATATTCCGAGGTCATACGACCTATCGCATCTACAGCACCTTGTGAAGTAAAATAGTAAGGAGCTTTATTTTCCTTACGAAATACAGCTTCTTCAATTGAATTCGTAACCATTACAAATGCGCTACCATCTAACGCTTGTTCATTTATAGCTGTACTGACGTGAGCGAAGGTTCCACCCACCAAGGTCGTGATTCCTTCTTCAATATATTCTCGATACCTTCGAACTGCAACATCAGGTTTTGTTTCATCATCTCGAACAACTGCTTCAATTTGATACTTTTTATCCCCTATTGTTAATCCTCCTGCTTCATTAACTTCTTTAACAGCAAGAAGAGCTCCCTCTGACTGAGCTTTACCGGTTGGCGCTCCCGTACCCGTGAGGCTATACATTATTCCTACTTTAATAACATCTTCTTCGGCAATCGCTAAACCACAGCACATAAGAAACGTTATAACAACCACCACAAAACTCACCCATTGTTTTTTCATTCTTAAATTTCTCCTCTCCTTTTTTCTTGAAAATTCACTATCTCATACAACTCTTTTCACCGTTTTTTTGAGCATCACCTACCTTTTTTAAGAATTATCCCAAAATATGGTATTTTCTTAACAATACCTTTTCATATTTTAACATTTAAAAATATTTTTTCAATTAATTGAATTGAATCATTTTGATTATTCTTTTTATATTTTTTTAAATTTTTAAAATTAGCATTCTCAACATTCATAGTTCTATAATAACACTTTTTCTTTCAACCAGGCTGAAAGACTATTGACAAAATAAGATGGTATCTTTTTGATCTTTTTTGAATGACTAAAAACATTTTTCATAGTGGATTTAAGGAGTTCAAGGGGTAAAGTCAAAGTTTCCATAAAAGTTATCCTGAACCTCATCATAGCAGATGTAAAAGAGCTCTTCAAGGTTCGGGGATCTTGATTTCTCCAGTTCACTACCGCCAGCATGATATATATGATAAAGATAGTGCTAGTTTGAGTAATCAGTTCATTATAAGATCGAATCCTAAATTCTCGAGTCAGTCTCAAAAAAGACTTTACCGTTTGAAGATTAGCTTCAATATACCAGTACTTCCCATAGAGGGTAATGATCTTGTCTCCTCAAAAGAGAAAGATCAGTTGATAAGAGTAATAGCCACCGGTTTTTTTATTTTCTATTTTGGCCAAAGACAATACGGGTTTAAAGTAGTTTGGTAATAAGATTGAGTTTAATCACCATTAAACTAATGATGTTTCCCTGTGGTCTTTTCTGTATCCAATTGAAAAGAGAGAAAAAGGTTTTCCATCAAAGGTATAATGGATTTTGGGAGTTTTTCAGTAATTATTATGGTGCGAAAGTTGAGTTATCATTAGAACTTTTTACTCTAAATTGGCATGTCGCTTCATCATTTCTTGATAAGCGAGATCTCGTTTATCATAAACCAAGTTGAGAATACAACCATCAAAGAATAGCATTAAGGAATGCTCAAAACGTGTACCGCCTCCATTCGCACTGAGTTGTTGTGACTCAGGAGTCATTTCAGGATGAAACTCAACCACTAAATCACAAAAAGGATGAAGCGGTGTTTCGGGTTTTCCTATAATTGCTGCAACTGTCGCGCCGATTTTTTTGGCTTTTTCCGCAAATAAAAGGATTGATCCAGTTGAACCTGAACCAGAGGCAACTA
>MWBQ01000059.1 GCA_002069605.1 Candidatus Atribacteria bacterium ADurb.Bin276 | reverse complement strand
TTTTGAGGGCGTGAGGATCTCATTTTTTGTTTTTTTCCTTATAAATTCCTTAAAAGATGAGATTCTCACGTCGCACAATACACTCCTCAGAATGACAGTGTGAGTGGATGAGATTGCTACATCGTTCAACCAAAAAACAGTTGACCTCCTCGCAATCAGGCTGTGTCACAATTATTCTGTGAATTATTTACCCCCACTTATGATTATATTTTACGGTAGTAATGGGGATAGATAACCATAATATGGAAATTTATTACTCTATTCTCCACTTTCAAGATATTTTTGATGAAAAAAGGATTTGTGACACAGTCTGAATACGAGGAACGAAGTGATGCGGCAATCTCATGAGCTCAATCTTTGTTAATCCTCCCCCTTTGGATAAAGGGGAGAAGTTGATTTCTGAGTTTATATTTCTATCCTCATTTAGTGCAAACGAATGGCATGGAAAACTAGAAAAATTCAATTGGAGTATAAACCACTTTTGGTTTAAGGTTTCAATTTTTACTGATATAATATTCGATAGAATTGCTTCGATATCTTGGGATAATCAATAATATCGAAGCTTAACCATTGGTCTGTTTCTTTAGCTTTAAAAGCCTCGGTTTTTTACCCGATTATCAAACCAAAATGGTGATATCTTCGGATATTGAAAAATATCCATGGACAAAGAAATTAACCAAATTGATTAACCAAAAATCTTTATCCAGGGGACTCCCGAGTAATGATAGGGTGGGATCGTAAATACTCCTTCAAGAGCTTCTGAGAATATTGGCCAGGGTTCACCGTGATAATCCTAATGAGTCAGGTTTAAAGTCAAAATATGGATTACTTCAGCTGATTCATCAACATAAAAACCAGAAGAGGAGAACTCGAAGATCAAGAAGAAGATAAAAATATAAAAAATAAATTTGGTAAAAAAAAATATATTTTGACAAGGAAGATATTATTATCTATTGAAATACCAAAATTTATTTATTCCACTAATTATAGGTATAAGAATAGTTATTTTACTTTTTTCTCTTATTAAATTAATTAAAGGAGGTGCTCAGGATGCCTACTGGAACAATGAACGAGATGGAAGAATTGCAACAAAGAATCAATGAGCTGATGGAAAAGAAGAAATTTTTTGAAATAAAAGGGCTTATTAACGATCTCCATCCAGCGGATGTTGCAGAATTAATGACCTTTTTTGACCGAGACAACCAGGTTGTTCTTTTCCGTTTATTAAAAAAGGATATGGCAATCGGTGTGTTTGAGCAACTAGACTTTGAGCATCAAGAAAACCTCCTCAATAGTTTTACTGATGATAAAGTATCAGAAATATTAAATGTTATGTCACCTGATGACCGAACGGAACTTTTTGATGAGTTGCCGGCTAAGGTGGTCAAAAAGTTACTTTTTCTTTTAAATCCCGATCAACGAAACATGACGAGTATTCTCCTCGGTTACCGGGAAAATTCAGCCGGCCGAATTATGAACCCGGGGTATATCGACTTAAAAGAGCATTATACAATTGACCAAGCTTTAGAGCGAATACGAAAACTTACTCCCCCTGAAGATATGATTTATACTGCATATGTGACCGATTATCAACGACATCTAATTGGCACTGTTACCCTTCGAGACCTGGTTCTTTCCCCACCAGAGAAAGCGGTAGATGATATCATGAATACCGATATCATTTTTGTGAAAACTGATGACGATCAGGAATTGGTTGCTCGGACCATCCAAAAATATGACTTATTATCCATCCCGGTAGTTGACCATGAGCAACGCTTAGTGGGAGTGGTAACAGTTGATGACGCTATTGATATCATCGAAGAAGAAGCCACTGAAGATATCCATCGTTTGGCTGCAATTCAAACCACTGAAGATGAATATCTCCATTCCAGTATTATGCAAAAAGTTCGGAATCGATTATTCTGGTTAGTAGCTCTGCTTCTAGGAGGAATGGTAACCAGCTTTGTTATCCAAAACCAATCGGCACTCATTCAGACAGTCGTATCGCTCTCTTTTTTCATACCAGCATTAATTGATACCGGGGGAAATGTGGGAAGTCAATCCACTACAATAATTGTTCGAGGAATAGCTCTCAACGAAGTTGATTCAAGAAATATTTTTAAAATAATCATAACAGAATCGTTAATTGGAAGTCTTTTGGGAGGATTGCTTGGATTGGTTGGTTTTTTTAGAGTAGTTCTGCTACGTGAACCAGTTATAATTGGTATTATTGTGGGATTGGCAATTTGGGTAGTGGTTTTTGTCTCTAACTTATTAGGAATGATTCTTCCTCTTTTACTCAAAAAATTAAAATTTGATCCTGCTTTATCGGCAACGCCAGTGATTACTACCATTGTCGACATAATTGGAGTTTTTCTCTATTTTCAAATCGCTCGTTTATTCTTGGGGTTTTAATTGGGAAAGGCTCTCACGTTGTTTGGATAGCACTAGATGATAATTAAAACCCAAGATTCGACATGCCATGGCATGTCGCTACATTATATGAAGATCGGGCGTAATAATTTGCGCCCCCCATTTTATATTCTTTGGTAGGGGCTTGATTTATCATTCCCGTGGGATTTCAGGATAGACCCTCATGCTGCTTCTCCGCACCAGATGAAGATAAAAAATATCTATCTAAATCCGTAATTGCGAGGAGCCCAACCGTTCTTTGGTTGAGCGACGTGGCAATCTCTACCACCCAGTTTGTCATTCTAAGGAGCGTATTATGCGACGTGAGAATCTCATCCTTTTAAATCTTTTCCAAAATTAAAATATAAAAAGATGAGATCCTCACGCGGAAAAGCACCGCTCAGGATGACGGGTTTTTTAAGCATTAGTGTATTTTCAGGATAGACCACCATGTCGAATAGCGGCACCATATAATTATGAAAACTAGATTAGTCTATACTTATCAGTTCCAGTTTTTTGTTTTTCTTACCAATCTTACGCCGTAGGCTGATATCCTGTGCAGTTTACAGGATAGACTTTTGACTCACAAAATTATAAACTTAACTGAGTTTTTCGATCAATATATTATTGATATTGAAGATAAATAAAGTAGAGGGTTAAAATGCTAAGTTTGAAAGCGCGTCTCTTTTGTTTCATGTTAAAACACCGAAA
>MWBQ01000058.1 GCA_002069605.1 Candidatus Atribacteria bacterium ADurb.Bin276 | reverse complement strand
GGCTCAGGAATCTGAAACCGATTTAACTCATCAAAGAGTTGCTGCTCAATCAGAGGGTTAATGGCAACTATTGACCGACTCGTCGTACCCCAGGGCTTCTCATTGATTTGTAGCACCCTACCGCCAGCCTCTTCTAAAATACAGACACCTGCCGCTACATCATAAAAAGAAATCCCAAACTGAAAGTAAGCTTCAAATCGTCCACAAGCGACATAAGCTATTCCTAAGGCAGCTGAACCAATGGCGCGTAATGCTTGAGTACGGCATAATAAATGTTTATATACTGGAATAATGATATCACAACGGTTTTGTTCGTGAGGAAAACCAGTCGAGAGAAGGCTTCGGCGAAGATCTTTGACATCAGATAATTGGATGGATTTGCCGTTAAGATAGGCTCCATTCCCCCGCTCCGAAAAAAACGTTTCACCAAAAGCAGGTGAATCGATAACACCAATAACTGGAATCCCTTGATGATAGTAGGCTAATGAAATACTATAGAGCGGTAAACCATGAATATAATTGGTTGTTCCATCGATGGGATCGAGAACCCAGGTCGAGGAAAAATCTTTTAAGGGATAACCACTTTCCTCACCCCAGGTGATATCTTCTGGGAAATTTTTCTTAAGGGTTTTTAATATCAAATCCTGAGTTTCGCGATCGATATCGGTAACAACATCCATGGGGCTGGTTTTATCTTCAATATGGCCTATAGATTGCTGTCGCTCTTGGGCAATCATCCCAGCAATTTTGACGATATCTAATGCTTTGTTTAGGCGATCCTTAAACATATTTATTTCTCCATTTCTATCCTGAAAATACATGAATAAGTGAAAAGTGATAAAAAAACAGAAAAAGGCACACCCCCCTTCAATCCCCCCTCAATGGGGGAATGAATTCAACAATTCCCCTCCTTGTTCGAACGGTGCCGCTTTGCGGCGGGGAGGGTGCTTTAATCCGTCATCCTGAGCGGTGCTTTTCCGCGTGAGGATCTCATCTGACGCTGAGGCGTCATCCTGAGGATTCGTCTTTTGAATCCGTGAGGATCTCATTCCGGGTTCTCACCCTCATCCTGACCTTCTCCCATCAAGGGAGAAGGAACTTTTGTCATCATTTGTAAGGAGTGGAGCGATGTGGCAATCTTATAAGCTCAATCTTTTATTTATCTTACTAAATAATATTACATTCTTACTCCCCTAAACAAGTTCCAGTGGAACGAGCAACCTGCAGCAAGGAATGGCCTAAAGGTATAGTTTTAAGCTTATCAATGGCTTTCTTAATGGGAACCGGTATAATTTCATTGCCTCGCAAAGCTGGAAACAATCCAAATTGTTCTTGAGCAACCAAATCCACTGCCGCTGCTCCAAAACGGCTGGCGAGTACGCGATCATAGGGAGTGGGAGAACCACCTCTCAATAAATGACCAAGAATAACTACCCGGGTTTCAATACCCGTCTTTTCTTCAATCTGCTCACCAATAACATGGCCAATGCCACCCAAACGAATTTGGTCATGGCTCTCTTCCACTTTACGTAATACGGTAAAATCTCCATCTTGAGGTTTCGATCCCTCGGCAACAACCACTATGCTAAACTTTTTCCCAGCAGCAATTCGTTTACGTATAAAAGTACATACATTTTCAATATTATAATCAATCTCTGGAATGAGAATAACATCACCACCACCGGCGATTCCAGAATGAAGCGCAATCCAACCGGCATATCGACCCATCACCTCTACGACCATAACCCGATGATGGGCTTGAGCAGTGGTATGAAGGCGGTCAATGGCTTCAGTAGCAACCCATACCGCTGAATCAAAACCAAAAGTAAAATCAGTCTCCGACAAATCATTATCGATGGTTTTTGGTACTCCCACTATGCTTAATCCTTTATTAATAAATCCATCGGAAATATGGAAAGTCCCGTCTCCACCAATAGCAATCAGTGCCTGTAATCCCATAGAGTGATAATTATCTATTGCTTCTTGAGAAAGGTCTTTGAAACAAAGTTTCCCATATTCAGTACAGGGATACTTAAAAGGATTAGCTTTATTAGAGGTTCCCAAAATCGTTCCCCCCAAGGGCATAATTCCTGACACATCATTATATTGGAGAGTTTTCCATCTTCCTTCAACTAATCCGGCAAAACCATCAAAGATCCCGTATACTTCCATCTGGTAATCTAATATAGCTTTTTTTACTACAGCATGAATCACGGCATTAATCCCAGGACAATCACCACCAGCACTGAGTACTCCAATTCGACGAATTGGCATATTTATAATCACCTCTCTAAAAATGCAACCGCTCGTGCAAAACTGCTGTCAATTCCTTCCACTCGATAAGGAAAGGCTAAAAACACGAAGGGAGTCGTTGTAATTTGATCTAAGTTATCTAAACCTTCGATTAACAAAACATCCTGAGCCATGAGGATTTGATGAAACTCTCGGGTTTTTTCAACATTCTTCCCCAGATGAAAATGAGCATCAATTCCTACCATTTTTACTCCACGATCGCGAAGCCAGATTCCTGCTTCTGGTGAAAAAGATGGTAGCAACTCTCTATTACCAGTTTGTTTGACCTTTTGGAGATTTTCTTTGTCACAATTTCGCCCTATAACAATATCGCCCTTTTCAACTTTTTCTCCCAATTGGATTTCAAGAAGATCGGTAGTAACCTCATCATGAGTTTCGCTAACGTCAAAATAATCACAAAACCAGGCTCGACCGCAAAAAGCTTCCAGGGAAAATTGTTCCAAGTCTTTCCCGTTCTCAAAAAAATGAGCCGGGCTTTCAATGTGAGTTCCAACATGAGAATGAGTATATATTTCGTGTTTCCAAGTTCGATCGTGTAAGTAACTTCGTTCGACCCGAAATGGACGAGTGGGCGTTCCTGGAGGAACTATTTTCTGGGAAAGGTCAACCAGCTTAAGATCTTTGCTGGTAAATAAGTTTTTCATATCAATCCTCCTGGCATTGGAATTCTATCCTGATTATTTTACAATATATAAAGAAATAATAAACCACCATGTCCCAGAAAGAAGGATATTCTATGTTATTCCATACCTTTTGCCATATCCCCTCAATAGGTGAAAAGACGGAAAGAAAAATTTGGCAGGAAGGAATTTTAAATTGGGACGATGCTCTCACCGACCCCCTGTTTCGAAAAATTCTCCCTGGAAATATCTCAGATCGGGCATATTCGATGGTGGCTCGTTCCTATGAAAAAATAGAAAAAAAAGATATTCGCTTTTTTACTGAAAAATTTCATAACTTTAACCGTTGGAGAATTTTTTCTCATTTTCGTTCCGAAGCAGTATTTCTGGATATTGAAACTAGTGGATTGAATCCGCCTGATGATTATATTACCGTTATTACACTTTTTGACGGAAAGAAGATTAAAACCTATGTACACGGAATTAATATGGCTGATTTCATTGATGACATTTTCCATTATCAAATCATTATTACTTTTAATGGAAAATGTTTCGATCTCCCTTTTATAGAAAGGTATTTCGATATTAAGCTGCCACATATTCATTTCGATTTAAGGTTTATGTTGAAAAGTATGGGTCTTTCCGGTGGACTAAAAGTATGTGAAAAGTCTTTGGGAATAGATCGGGGTAAATTGAAGGGTATCGATGGATATATGGCAGTTCTTCTCTGGCAAAAATACTTAGAAGGCTGTACCGAAGCCTTAGAAACTCTGATTGCTTATAACGTCGAAGATACCGTCAATCTTGAAAAGCTCATGGTGTATTATTATAACTATAATGTAAACGAGCTCTCTTTCCCCTATTTGGTTCTCGAAGAACCTCGAAAAAAAATTCAGATTTCTTCCCGGATTTACCCTGAAGTGATCAAAGAAATCCGTTATGAAAAATTGCGATTTTTTAAAGAAAGGGAGGGTTTAATTTGGTAGGTTCAATTTCCCAAGAGGATATTCAATCTATTCTCCATGCCGATAGAAATGATCCATTCCAAATTTTAGGAATACATTCTGCGGAAAGTGCTCGGGGTGTTTTTGTTCGATTATTTTATCCTGATCTTCACTCTGCTGAGGTTGTTGACCCCGATCAATCTGAGCAACCATGGATAATGGACCGTATCCATTCGGAAGGATTTTATGAAGTATTCATACCAAATCGAAGTTTTTTTCGGTATCTCCTGAGATTAACCAAAAATAATGGTGAAATCATTTTAACCCGAGATCCCTATTCCTTTCTTCCTCTCCTCACCGATCTCGATATTTATCTTTTCAACGAGGGAACCCATTTGGCCATTTATGAGTTTCTCGGAGCACATTTTAAAACCATTGATGAAACACCGGGAATGCTTTTTTGTGTTTGGGCTCCTAATGCTCGACGAGTTAGCGTAGTTGGAGATTTCAATGGATGGGATGGTCGAATCCACCAAATGAGAATGATAGGGTCTTCAGGAATATGGGAAATATTTATCCCAAATGTGCCCACAGAAACACGATACAAGTTTGAAATTAAAACCCAAGAAGGACATCTCCTCTTGAAATCTGATCCTCTGGCTTTTTATGCAGAAAAGACTCCACTTACCGCCTCACTTACTTACAACCTGAGCGGCTATAATTGGCGTGATCATGATTGGATCGAAAAACGGAAATCATCTAGTCTTCTTGCCACCCCGATGAGCATTTACGAAGTCCATCTTGGATCATGGAAAAAAGGAGAATACTCTTCTTTTCTCAGTTACCGAGAGTTGGCCCATCAACTGGTGGATTACGTTCAGGAAATGGGTTTTACCCACATAGAACTCCTTCCTATTTGTGAACACCCCTTTAACGGATCCTGGGGCTATCAAGCTACTGGTTATTTCGCTCCCACCAGCCGTTTTGGAGAACCAAAGGATTTTATGTATTTTGTCGACTATTGCCACCAAAATGGAATTGGTGTGATTCTGGATTGGGTTATTGCTCACTTTCCGAAGGATGGTCATGGACTGGGACGCTTTGATGGTACCGCACTCTATGAACATGTTGATCCCCGAAAAGGAGAACATCCCCATTGGGGAAGTTATATTTTTAACTATGGGCGAAGAGAGGTGCGCTGTTTTTTAGTCTCCAACGCCATGTATTGGCTGAAAGAATACCACATTGATGGCCTACGAGTTGATGCCGTGGCATCTATGCTCTATCTTGATTATGGTCGAAATCAAGGTGAATGGCTTCCTAACCAATATGGCGGCAAAGAAAACCTTGAAGCAATTGATCTTATTCGATACTTCAATGAAAGCATCTACCATCGATTTCCAGGAATTATGACTATAGCCGAAGAGTCTACAGCTTGGCCGGGTGTAACCCTTCCTCCTTATACTGGTGGCTTGGGATTCTTATTCAAATGGAATATGGGGTGGATGAATGATTTTCTCGCTTACATGAGTAAAGATCCTATATATCGTAAATACCATCACCAAAATTTAACTTTCCCTCTTATGTATGCATTTTCGGAAAATTTCATTTTGCCCTTGTCACATGATGAGGTTGTCCATGAAAAACGCAGTATGATTAATAAAATGCCTGGTGACTGGTGGCAAAAGTTTGCTAATCTTCGTCTTTGTTATGCAACCATGTTTGGGTTCCCGGGTAAAAAACTTCTCTTCATGGGAAACGAAATTGGCCAATGGAGTGAATGGGATCATGATACCGGTTTAAATTGGTTTCTGCTCGATTATGATACCCATCGGAAACTGCAATTATTTGTAAAAGATCTCAATCGTATATATAAACAGGAAAAATCGCTCTGGGAAATTGACAATTCTTGGAAGGGTTTTGAATGGATCGATTGCAATGATTCAGATAATTCAATTCTTTCCTTTATTCGAAAAAGCAGAAATTCCGATGACTTTTTAGTTTTTGCGTGTAATTATACTCCAGTTCCACGCCTTGGCTACCGATTAGGTGTCCCTAAAAAGGGTGTTTATCAAGAAGTGTTGAACAGCGACTCCGAAATTTATGGGGGAAGTAATATTGGCAACTTTGGACAGGTTTTTACCCAGAATATTCCCGGCCACGGAAAGCCCTTCTCGGTGGATTTAAATCTCCCTCCCTTGGGTTGTGTGGTTTTAAAATTGTCTAACTAAAAAATAGTAATAAATAAAAATGGCGTCATCCTGAGGCTTCGCTTTTCGATGATTTAAGGTTTTCACTTTTTTTTAATGTTGCTGACTCATTATCTCAGTGTAATTATTAAAAATGAAAGGCACCCTCCCCGCCGCGAAAGCGGCACCGTTCGAACAAGGAGGGGAATTGTTCAATATATTCCCCATTGAGGGGGGAATATATTAGATGGTATTTTCAGGATAGATTGATCCCATGAGTTCCTAATCTGAATCAATTTCCTTTTTTCCCGATGTTCTTTTGATAAAATCTTGATAAGCAAAAGCATATTCAACTGCCCAGCGACAGGATTCAACCATACTACGATGGTTGGCTTTTCCCTGCCCAGCAATGTCAAAAGCGGTTCCATGATCGGGAGAAGTTCGAATAAAAGGAAGACCTAAAGTAATGCTTACCGTCCCATAAAAATCCATACATTTAGTCGCAATGTGCCCTTGGTCGTGATAAAGAGAAAGTACTGCATCAAATCTTCCCTGACGGGCAAACCAAAAAACTGAATCGGCAGG
>MWBQ01000057.1 GCA_002069605.1 Candidatus Atribacteria bacterium ADurb.Bin276 | reverse complement strand
AATCTTCCTTCCGAACAACTGAAAGAACTTTGTTATTCTATCCTGAAAACCCTTGGGCATGATAAATCAAGCCCCTACCAAAGAATATAAAATTGTAGGGGCACAATGTATTGTGCCCGTTCTTCATTTAATGTAGCGACCTGCCATGGCATGTCGAATCTTGGATTTTCATCCTCATCTGGTGCCACATAAGCGGCACGAGAGCTTACCCCGCAATATATTCTGAAAAGAGTGAAAGCTGTTGAGGAATCCGGAATTGTTTTCCGGAAAGAAGAATATAAGGTGTAGCTGCCTGGGTGCGTATCCCTAAGCTTTGAAGTGAGGATAAGTCACGAAAAGGAGTTTTTTGGCGATATTGAATAATTCTTTTTGCTGATATTGGACCAATGCCTGGTATTCTGAGTAACTCCTGATAGGAAGCAGTATTTATCTCTAAAGGGAAAACCTCCGGGTGATTTAATGCCCATAAAGTTTTTGGGTCTATTTCCAAGGGGAGATTTCCTTTTTGGTTCAATATGAGTTCATCGAGAGAAAAATGATATTTCCGAAAAAGAAAATCGGCTTGATATAGGCGGTGCTCTCTCCAAGTCGACTCTGGTTGTTTTTCAGCCAGAGGAGTCCCGCTAATTGGATGAAATGCACTGTAGTAAGCTCTGGTCATGGAAAAATCGTGGTAAAGAGTGCTAACTGTCCTCATAATATCCAGATCTTTTTCTTCACTTCCTCCGATAACCAACTGGGTAGTGAAACCAGCGCGAGGTCTTACCCCCTTTTGAGAAAGCTTTTTCAAATAAAGAAATCTATTCCATATTCGATTAAAATTCTTTTGAGGAGCAATACTCTTTAAATAATCAGATCCAGGAGCTTCAATGTTGATCGACACTCGAGTAGCCAATCTTATAGCAGTCTCGATATAGTCATCGGTTGACTCAGGAAAGATTTTTAGATGAATATATCCTCGAAAATGATATTTTAACCTCAGCAGTTCGGTAACTTTTAACATATCATCCATGGTTTGGAAAGGATTTCTATCAACTGCTGAACTTAAAAATAGCCCTTTCACTAAACCTCTATCTTTCATGTTAAGGAATATCCGAACCAACTCTTCCGGCGAAAAACGAACTCGATCTCCTTTTCGTCCTTCACGATTACCACAATAATAGCAGTTATGAATACAGTCGTTGGAAAGGAGAATTTTTAAGAGATTTACTCTTTCGCCATCGGGTGTCACTGTAGGATAAATCCATCCACCCTGAGGATTTCTTTTTCTCTCAACCTGGTTCGCACAGGCTCCACATAAATCATATTGAGCCGACTCTCCCAGAATTTTTACTTTTTGATCGATATCAGTTATTTTTTTAGGAAGGTAAACCATAAAATAATTATAAAACAATTTTACCCATTTTGGAATATTTCATTTAAATTTTATGACAGCTGGCATGAATATAAACAGAGTGATATACTTCTAATATTTATATAAGACAGACAACCATGCCAATCGGTAGCATTAGATAAGTATGAAAACCAAAGATTCGACATGCCATGGCATGTCACTACATTAATTAAAGAATGGGCACAATACATTGTGCCCCTACATTTTATATTCTTTTGTAGGGGCTTGATTTATCATGCCCCTCGTTTTTCAAATCAGGTTAAATATTAGAATATTTTGATTGTTCACAGTATAGCCCGAGTAAGAATCAGTTTCCCCTTTTTAACAAAGAGGGTGCAAGGGGTATTTGAAAGAACTGGTAAAAATCGAATCCCGAACCATCTCCCTTAGCCCAAAGGGTAAGGGAAAAAAGATAAATTTGGCAGCAAACCATTTATCGAGTAAAATTTATGAAACGTAATAGGGAATGAATTCTCCTAATTTCCTCCATGGATAAAAGGTGGTGTCGATTTTGAACATAGACGCTCTGTTCTCTTTAAATTGTGGAATGTATATAATCAGTTCTGGTTATAATGGGAAACACAATGGAATGATTATTAATGCATTAGTCCAGGTAACGGCTTTCCCTAATCAGATTATTGCCAGCGTCAATAAAGAAAGCTTAACTCTTGAATACATCGAAAAAAGTGGTCTTTTTAATATAACAGTTTTAGATAAAGATGCCCCTTTACAGTTAATTGGTCTTTTCGGATTCCAAACCGGGAAGAAAATTGATAAATTCTCTAAAACTCAATTTATTTCTGGGAAAAATGGAATCCCTATTGTTACTGAACACACCGTTTCTTATGTCGAAACCAAAGTGGTTTCGAAATTAGATGCCGGTACCCATGTTCTCTTTTTGGGAGAAGTACTTGAATCGGAATTTTTAACTCAAGAGGAACCCATGACCTACAATTATTATCGTGATGTCAAGGGTGGGAAGGTTCCTCGCACCGCAGCTACTTTTCATCCGGAAGAAGCCGATAAAGTTGAAATTGAACGACATCGTTGCACAGTATGCGGTTATATTTATGACTCCCGCTATGGAGATCCTGACTCTGGAATCGATTGTGGGATTTTGTTTAAAGATTTGCCCGAGGACTGGGTTTGTCCTATTTGTGGAGCGGGTAAGGATAAATTTGTTAAAATATAATACCGGTCAAAAAAACAACAAAACAGGCTTGTCATTGTTAAGGAATAAAACCCACCAACTGGCCACAAGAAATCCGTTATGCATGAGTATTTAAAATATTAATCTGTTCGGAGGTGTATATTTATTATGAAGAACTTTGAACTTTACAATCCAACACGAGTCTTTTTTGGAAAAGGAGAAACCGACCGGATTGGTAAAGAAATCAAGAAATACGGAAATAAAGTCCTATTAACCTATGGAGGAAAAAGTATCAAACAAAATGGGCTTTATGATCGGATCATTAAAAATCTTCAAGAGAATGGGCTGGAAGTTTTTGAGTTGGGCGGAATTCAACCCAATCCCCGAATAACCAGTGTTCGTCAGGGTGTTGAAATTTGCAAAAAAGAAAAAATCGATATTATTTTAGCCGTGGGAGGAGGAAGTGTCCTCGATGCTTCGAAAATAATGGGCATTGGGGTTTATTATAACGGTGATCCTTGGGATTTTATGATAAAAAAAGTGAAACCGACTCGAATGCATCCTTTAGCAACTATTATAACCCTGGCAGCAACCGGTTCCGAAATGAACCACAATGCAGTTATCACCAATGAAGAGACCGAAGAAAAATTAGGCCTTGTTGATCCTACTATTTTCCCAACCTTTTCCATTCTTGATCCGGAAAACACCTTGACGGTTCCTCGTGATCAAACTATAAATGGCATTGCTGATATTCTTGCCCATGTTTTCGAGCAATACTTTCATCCTACTAAAGAAGTACCGCTTCAAGACCGAATGGCAGAAAGCATTATCCAAACCGTTATTGAAACGACACCTCGCCTTCTAAAAAATCTCCATGATTACGATGCTCGGGCAACCATCATGTGGTGTGGTACTTTAGCTCTCAATCATTTGTTAGAAGGAGGAGTCGATGATGATTGGTCTACTCATGGTATTCAGCACGAATTGAGCGCCATCTATGATATTCCTCATGGAGCCGGGTTGGCAATAATCTTCCCACAATGGATGAAGTATGTATTAGATATTATCCCTGAGAAGTTTGCCCAATTTGGCGAACGGGTGTGGAATATTCCTCGTAACGGAAAATCCGATCGTGAGCTCGGTTTAGCGGCTATCGAACGAACCAAAAATTGGTTCCGAGAAATCGGAGCACCAATCTCTTTAAAAGAAGTCGGAATTGGCAGTGAACACTTAGAAGAGATGGCTTCCAAAGCAGTAAGCAGAGGACCATTGGGTAGTGTTAAAAAAATGAATAAAGAAGATGTGTTAGCTATTTATAAAATGAGTCTTTGAGCTCATAAAAAAATACCTTTGGAGGATTATTC
>MWBQ01000056.1 GCA_002069605.1 Candidatus Atribacteria bacterium ADurb.Bin276 | reverse complement strand
CGGGGCGAATAACAAATAACTGCCCCAGCATAACTCAAATTACCTGTCGCTGTTACCTCAATTCTAAGGACCGCAGTCTCAACGTGAATGAACATCTCTCTCCCTTGAATATATCCTTGTAAATCAGCTTTATAAAAGGTTGGATAGACTCCAATGGCTTGGCTGGGAACTGATCCTGATTCCTGCTTCAATAAGGAAAGATTGGTAAACTTCTGGTAAAGTCCTTGAGAGATATAATTAAAAAAATCATATCCATCCATCCAGCTCCCCTGCCAGGCGGGTAAAACCAGAAAAGAAACCAAACCAGATGGATCTTCATTGATGGTAATGATCCGGTTATACACATCAGCTTGAGCTTTCCAATTCAATGGATAATCAACATCTAACCCCAAAAGCAGTTTATCACCGGTTCCAAATTCTTTATAAGCATTAAACTTACCCCAGGCGATTTGCGGTTTTATTTCAACTGGTTGAGGTGTTTGCACCACCTGAGGCGTGGGAATAAGAGGCCCAGTTTGGGTCGGTGCTGGAGGAGAAATGGTCGGGAAAATACCAGTTATCGTGGGTTGGGGTACTTGGCTTTGAAAAGGCAAAATAGGAGTCGGGCTTGGGCTTGGTAAATCTAACGACGGAAATTGTATGGTATTTTCTGCTGAAGAAAAAGCAATCAGCCACGGGTTTCCAATGAAAAATAAGCAAAGAATGAAAAGAAAATACTCTTTGACTTTCATTTAAATCTCCCCTCTTCATATCAGAATATGAATTTATTGATTAATTTTATTAAGTAGCTTTTCAGCCAGTGATTGATCGATTTTCTTTAAAATTTCATATTGTTTTGTGGCTGAGGCTTTATCACCCATCTGAAGATAAGTAATACCTAAATAATAATTAGGGGTTGCAGCCTCTGGATTAATATTAATGGCTTTTTGTAATATCTCCACTGCTTCTTGGTTTCGATCGAGATAATAATAAACATAACCAAGGTCATTATAGGCATAGATATAATCGGGTTTGATGTGAATAGCTTCTTGGTAAGCTTTGATGGCGTTTTCATACTGTTCAAGGCCTTCATAAGCAAGGCCAAGATTATAATGGGCATAATGATTTTCAGGATTGAGCTCAATCGATTTCTGAAGGGATTCAAGAGCTTCCTGGTATTTTTCCATTAAATTGTAGACACGACCAAGACTGTTGTAAGTGTCATAATCATCAGGTTTAATGCGGTTGGATTCTTGAAATGCCTGAATAGCGTTTTCATATTGTTCAAGATCTTCATAGGCCAGGCCAAGATTATAATGAATATTAGGATTATCAGGTTTTAGTTCCAAAGATTTTTTATACTCTTCTATGGCTTTTTCGGATTGATCCTGTTTATAGTAAAGAACTCCCAGATTGGTGTGGACATTGATATAGTCAGGCTTAATAGATATAGCTTCCTGATAGGCATGAATAGCATCATCATATTGTTTTAGATTTTCATAACAGAGACCGAGATTGTAATAATTGTTAGGATTGGTTGATTCTAAAACCAGAGATTTTTTATAGCTATCAAGGGCATTTTGATATTGGCTCAGGTCAAAAAAAAGATTTCCAAGATTATTGTAAGCATTCACATAATCGGGCTTAATAGATATAGCTTCCTGATAGGCATGAATAGCATCATCATATTGTTTTAGATTTTCATAGGATAAACCCAGGGTATTGAGAATAGCTGGATCGCTAGGTTCTAATTCAAGGGATTTTTTTAAAGCATCCACAGCTTTTTGGTATTGTTCCTGGTCAAAGTATAGATATCCAATGTTGGCATGAGCTTTGATGTAATCTGGCTTGATGCGAATGGCTTCCTGATAAGCTTGTAGTGCTTCATTGTATTGTCCCAGTTTTTCATAGGAAAAACCAAGATTATTGAATATGACTGGGTCACTGGGTTTTAATTCAGAAGCTTTTTTAAAGGCATCCACGGCTTTTTGATACTGTTCCCGGTCAAAGTGTACAAACCCCATGTTGCTATAGGCATCAACATAATTTGGATCCAATTCAACAGCTTTTTGGTAAGCAACCAGCGCTTCATCTAAACGAGCGAGGTTTTCGTAGGCAAAGCCCACGAGATTATAAGCCGTCGAATATTCTTTTTTTGGAAGGAGTTTGTCGGATAATTGATCGATTACTTCTTGATAAAGCTTTAATTGAATATAACAATACGCCAGTTGACCATAGGCAAAACCAAAATCGGGTTGAAGAGCAATTGACTGTTTTAAAAGATCTATGGCTTTCTGGAAGTCACCTTTTTCAATATGAACAGCAGCTTCAATTGATAAGTCATCCGAGCTAATTTGAGGAGAAGTGGTGGGTTGTAACGATTCAGTTGGTTGAGTTGTTACCGTAATTTGAGAGGTAGGTGTTGGTTGAGCTAATGGAGAAAACGAAGGTAAAGTCTCTTCTTTTTTCCAGGTTAGATTTTTAAAGAGAGATAAAAGCCAAGTTTGAGCAGATTGATAATTGTCAGCAGGCAACCATACCGATATAACTACTAAGGTGCCTTCATAAACCGCCAAAAGCTCAGCACGTTTTTGATTCTGGGCTAAATAAGAATAAAGAGTAAGCTTAGCCGGGCTCCCTTGGACACCAAATTGGCTGGTTCCATGAACTTGGTATTCCATCGTCTCAACCCGCCGATCATATTCTTTGAGATAGTCTTGATATTTTTCTGGAGTTGAAAAACTGGCAATCATGACCTGACCACTATCAGGTGTACTGCCTACCATCCCATCGGCTTCAGGAAGGAATCGATAAGGTTGGTTGAAGTAAAAATCTTTTTCAAAAGCATAGAGGAAATGAACTCCATCGGGAAGTTTGAAAGAAAATTTTTGATCCGGATCAGAATAAGAACCATCAATTATTGGTGTTTTCCCTTCCCAATTTATTCCTTTAAAAAGCCCTAATAACCAGGGGCTGGAAGGTTGATAAGCTGCAATTGGAAGATTAATAACCACTAATGCAACATCAATTTCCTGATAGGTTGTAACAATGGTGAGGAGCTCATCCTGTTCAGTTTTTCTCGAGTAAATTCTGATATTCCCGGTTTTACCGTTAGAGGTAATCGAACTTTCTCCCCGTAAAGCCATATCTTTTATATGCTGAGAGAGGTAAAGCTGCAAGTCTTGGGAAGATGGGAAACTACGTACTTCTAAATAGGCTTTTTCATTGGGGGTGCGGTAGTTTGCACCAATCATACCCCTATCTGCTACATAAGTCGAAAAAACAAACCCAGTTGGGAAATTAAGAGTGAATTTTCCTGACGGATCGGCATAAACCATAGAAGGAAGAGCTTGGGTTGGAACAGGAGTAGGGGTGATCTCCGGCGTTATTATTCCTGTAGGCAATGGAGTGATAGTTATTTCAACATTAGGTGAAGGTGCAGTTTCTATATCGGGCGAAACCATTGGCTGTGCAATCTCTACTCCACTCATTTCAGCCAATTGTCGTAATATCTCAGTTCCTTTAAATCTTTCTAACTCCAGAGCATAATCAATTGCCTTTTTCCCCTCCTCGCTGATGACGGAGACATCGGCCCCCGAATCGAGTAATAATTTAGTAATATTAATATTGGAATTCATACTTATAGCCCCCATCAAGGGCGTCACATTCTTGGGTCCAATTTGATTAATATCAACTCCATTCTGAATTAGGGTGCGAATCACATCCTCATTTCTGTTTAACATTGCTGCATATAGAATAGCTGTAAATCCATTCTTATCTTTTATGCTAACATCTGCTCCATGATCGATTAAAACTTGGATAACCTCCCCGCCATTGGTATCATTATTCTTGGCCGCCCAAATGAGCGGAGTGAAACCATATTCCGATTCGGTATCATTAATATACTCTTTGGCTCCGTTATCCAGTAAATATTTCACCAAGCTGCTCTCACTGGATTCAGCAGCCAACATAAGAGCATTAATGCCCGACCAGCTTGTCACATTTACATTTGCACCAGCTCCGACCAAAAGAGTGACAATCTCTTGCCCTGATTCATTGAGCATCGCACTCATTAAAGGAGTCCACCCCAGCTCTTCATCTTGGCAGTTGATATCGGCACCATTCTTAATCGCTTCTTGAACTTCTTCGGGTGTTCCATACTCACAGGTAAACTGAAAATCAAAACACGATAAACTATCGTTTACATCGGCTTGACGACTTTCATCATGAGTGGGAACTGAAGATGCCTTCTCTTCGGTTAGATCGGCTTCATTTATTGGAGAAGAAGGAGTTTGAGCCATACTAAAGGTCGATTGAGAACTAAGAACAAAAAAAATAACGAAAATCCAGATAACCAAGAGTTTCATTTTCATAGATATCCCTCTTTTTTGTTAGTTAGTTTAAATTAAAATACTTTATAGCAACTGTTTGACTTATAAAAGAATAATGCGTGGAAAGCTGAGGGTTTTATGGGGAAAAGTCAGGTATTAAATATAAATTTATCAAAAGATTTCTTTGCTGGTTTCCCCTCTTTTTTATTATATCTCAAATTTAAAAAGGTGACGATAGAAGTCACTTACTTTTTAAAAAACCAGAACTTGATTTTAAAAATATTTTTTAAATTTACTCTTTTACCCCTTGACAGATTCTCATGCCAGGTTGTGTCAAGAAATTATAATGTAAATACATTTTCACTAGTCCGTCATTCTGGGGAGCATATTGTGCGTCGTGAGAATCTCATCTTTTATACATTTTTCTTTATCGGATCTCGGGATAACCATTCAAAATAGAAAGTTACCCTCCCCGCCGCGCAGCGATATCCCTCCTAGGAGAGGAATTATTAAATATATTCCACCATTGAGGGGGGATTAAATGGGGGGTGTGCATTTCTCATTTTTTGTTTGATCACTTTTCACTGTTTCCAGTATTTTCAGGATAGATCCTCATACTGCCTAGCAGCACCAGGTGAGGATGAAAACCCAAGAATTGGGCACAATGAATTACACCCCTACATTTTTAAAATATTCTTTGGAAAGAGCTTGATTTATCAAGCCCGTGGGTTTTCAGGAGAGAAAGAAGGGTTTGTAATTTAAGCATGTTTATTATTATATTTAGTAAATAGGCCAATTAAAAAATTTTTATAAATACCTGTAACAAATTTTTTAAAAAAATGATATAGTTACTCAGTCAAAGCACACGTTAAAAAGTGCTAATACAATTAAAGGGGTAATTAAAATGACAGCAAAAAGACTTGTCCTTGTCAGCTTTGTAGTTGCTTTATCGCTTTCGCTCCTCTCGGGTATTGCTCTCGCTCAAACTACCAACTATGTGAATGCCATGGATACTGCCAAAATGGCAGATGAACTTAGTACTTTTGTAGCCGCCGTTGAAGCTGCTGGTCTTGGCGACAAGCTGAACAATGGCCAATACACAATTTTTGCACCAACCAACGAAGCTTTTGCTAATCTTCCCGAAGGAAAACTTGATCGGCTATTGTTGCCTGAGAATAAGCAGAAATTAATCGAAATTTTAACTTATCACGTTATACCAGTTCGTCTTTCTGTCGACGATTTCCGTGAAGGAAAATCCTATAAAACCTTGAATGGTCATCTGCTGAATGTTCTTTTTACCAATCCACCAATTTTAGTTAATAAAAAGATTAGTGTCATTACCTCTTTAGCTGCTTCCAATGCGATTATCTATTTTGTCGATATGGTTATTCTTCCTCCTGAAGGGAAACCAGCCAATTAATTGAATCTCAAATTATTTATTCCTAAAAGCCCTTTACTAATTCATTGGTAAAGGGCTTTTTTATTTAATCTTTAATTATAACCATATGGTCAATGATTTTATCTACTTCTAATCGGTATTGGTCAAAATACTGAGATTGATGGCTGAATGTTGTTATATAGACATTATCCTCAATTAAACACCATACCGTGAGATATTTTTGAGTATCTTTCCCCAGCGGCAAAGCATATACCAGCTTATAAGCGGGAGCATTGGAAAATGTTATATATTCATCCTCAATAAATTCGGCACCCATTTCTTGTAATGTTTCTCGATTTTGTGAAATAAACTCAGATAAATTCATTTTTTCGTTAAAGAGCGGTGAATAACGGTAAGTAAACATCCCAACTCCATCGGGCAAGACTAAAATTACTCCTCTCTCTTGCGAAGTGTAATTCGTCCAGCTTTCAGGATACACGAATGATATTTCAAATAGCTCATCATAGAAGTCGGTCCAGCCCTCAAACAAATTTTGATTTTCTGCAGCAGAAAATCTATTTGGGAAATATACCATTATTAAAAGAAAAAGAAGAATAATGAAAACCATCTTTTTTATCATTGGCATACTCCATTTCTTTAAACAAAAAATTTTAAAGAATAATCTTTTTAAGACAGCTTGATTAGAGGCTGGATCGTATGGTAATAATATCGGCATCTTCAACATTTTCATCTTTTCCAGCTAACTTCCACAGTCCAGCTTGTTTAACCTTTTCTTCAGTTTCCAAGCGAATGAGATCAGAAAATTTCATAACTTCTGCTTTAATAAATCCTCGAGCTAAATCGGTGTGGATTTTTGCTGCAGCTGTTTTCATAGTTGCTCCTCGTTCTATGGTCCAAGAACGTACTTCATCTTTCCCAACGGTAAAAAATGAAATATAACCGATATGATCAAAAACAACTTGTGCTAACCGCTGGATTCCAGCTTTCTGAATACCTAATTCAGCCATAAATTCTTTTCTTGCTTCTTCATCAAGTTCAACCAATTCCGATTCGATTTTTCCTGATATAATCAAATAGGCAAAGTTTTGTTTGGTACATTCATCCAAGATTAATTGTTTTCCTGGAAAGTCATCTGCTAACAATTGTTCGTCATCGACATTCACAACCGTTATAATTGGTTTTAAGGTAAAACAAGCCAGAGATCCTAATACTTTTTTATCTTCGTTGGTCAATTGAAGACGAGAAGCAAAATTTCCATCCTCCAACTCCTTTTGAATCAAACCTAATAACACCTCTTCTCTTTCTTCTTCGGGAGTGGGTTTTTTCTTTCTCTTTTGCTCTTGCAGACGAAGAATTCGATTTTCGACGACTTCCATGTCCCTTATAATAAGCTCGGTTCGAAGAGCTTCTAATTGTTGTCGAGGCGTTTCGTTACCTAATGGGAAAGGAACTTGGTCGTTTCGAAAAGCTCTGATTACCAATAAGAGTGCATCAACATTTTGAATCATTTGAAATATTTTGTTTTTTTCCTTTTTATCTGCAGTCATGTCAAAGCTGGGAATATCAACAAAATCTAAAGTGGCATAAACTACCCGGAGTGGATTATATATTTTTGCCAAGGTATCTAATCTCTCATCTTTAATTCGAGAAATTTTTTCATCAGCTTCAGTTTTAAAAGAACCATCAAAGGGAATACCAGCTAAGAGAGAAAAAATGGTTGTCTTCCCAGTTAAAGGAAGGCCAAACATCCCAATTTTCATTTCTATCCTCCAAAGTTAAAAATATTTCTATCCTGAAAATACCATCAAACAAATTCTTTCATCGGCCATTCTGAGCTCTCGCCCTCTCCCCCTCAGTATCTAAGGCCATGAGGATACTCATCGGACACCATCGACGTCATCCTGAGCCCTCGCTTTTCGAGGGCGTGAGGATCTCATCTTTTTAGGCTTTTTCATTCTTTATAAATTCTTTAAAGGATGAGATTCTCACGTCGCAAAATACGCTCCTCAGAATGACGGAGTGGGTAGTAGAGATTGCCACGTCGTCCAACCAAAAATCGGTTGGACTCCTCGCAATAACAGTTTTTGGTAAGTATTTTCACCCTCATCTTCACCTTCTCCCCATCAAGGGAGAAGGAATTATGTAAGCTCATTTCAATTAAATATTTTACTCCCTCATCCCATCATTGAAGATATATCAAAATGAATGGGTTTTTATATCTATTTCTTTGCAATAAGCAACACAAACTTTAACAAAAACTTGATAATGAATACTTGTGTGCTCTGACTTATTGAATTATAACACCGTGAGTTTAAAAAGTATGAATTTGGGCTTTGCTTTGAGAGACAAACAAATTAAAGTTTTTTGAGGATATTGTCTTATAAAAAATGGCGCCCTCAAGCGGATTTGAACCGCTGTCGCCGCCTTGAAAGGGCGGTGTCCTTACCAGGCTAGACGATGAGGGCGCACATAGATATTCTATTAATTTAAACAAGCAGTGTTTATTCTATAGAAATTATCCTTTAATATCAAGACCCTAAAGCATAATTTCTTAAAAAAATTTTAAAAAAGCCCGGATTTACCGGGCTGAATAATTATTCCTTGATAATAGCACTCGTAGGACAGGAATCGATCGCTTCGTCAACACATTCTAAATTTTCATCACTTCCAGGTTTTATGATGCTTTTTCCATCATCATTCATTTCAAAAACATCGGGACATACTTGAACACATAATTCACAACCGATACAAGCTTCTTCATCAATTTTTAAAGCCATGAGCTATTCCTCCTGTTTATGGTGTTGAAAAATCACGCAACATTATACCATATCTGTTTTCGAACCAAAGTTAAATTGTAGGAAAAAAATAAAAAAATTGAGACTCATTTTCATTACAAATAAATTTGCCGTGCTATTTCCCTTCCTTTTTTCGTTTTAAAAAAATTATCAATAAATTCCGCTAGTTTATTTTTTATAATCTTTTCATTTTTCAAATTAACCAACATATCAGCTTCAATTAGAATTTGGAAATCTGTCCCATCTGCTTTGGAAAAATTATGGTGATTTCCGACTATAAATGCTACCCGATCTATAAAGCCTGGTTCCTCCCCAGCTTGTTTGGTTATTTCTCGAACCAGAGGCGGTCCTTCTATATGTTGAAACTTGCCCGCTCGAGAACCATATTTTTTCTCGGCTACCAATATTCCTATATCGTGAAGAAGAACAGCAACCTCGGTTCGTCTTTTTTCCTCTTCGCTCATATCGGTTTGGTCGGAGATAATTTGTTGAGCATATTCCAAGACTTTTTTGGTATGATCAATCATATGAGCATCATCATGAAAAACTTCCTCCACCTTCTGCCAATACCAATTTACATCATGAGCCATCTTCAACCCATCCCCCTTTCGGCTTCTGGTTTCATTTCATCCATTAATTTCCGGATTTCCATTTCATTAAAGCCAAAATAATGACCAATTTCATGTAAAACGACGTCTTTTAAAACTCCTGGCCATTCTTCATCATCTCGGACCACTTTCATTAAGTTCTCATAGAATAATGATATCCGATCGGGAAGAACAAAAGTATACCCCGGGCCTCTTTTAGGAAGAGGAATTCCCTGATAAAGTCCTAATAACATCGCTCCGTGAAATTGCCGTTTTATTTCCGGATTCGGACGATCCTCAATAATAAACTCTAAATTTATAATATTTTCTCGAATATGGTCAGGGAGTTGATCAAGAATATCTCGAACCATTCCCATTATTTCATCTCTTTCCATAATAACTCCCCCTCTCTATTCTCGACCCTTACTAGAATCCACCAATTCCATGAGTACTTCGGGATAAGGTTCAAAAAAACGTTGATTTTGTAAATAAGGCTCGTCAAAGCGAATGACCCAAGAACGAAGGAGTTGAAGATTGGTCGCAAAGGTACTTCGACCTGCTCGATATTTCTCCAAAGAATCGAGAAAAAAAGCCTTCTCATTGGTATGAAGTCGAGTGGAAAAATAACCCAGGGCATGCATAAATACATTAATCATCGAGGGAGTCTTGGGTGAACGAAAAAGTGCTTTTAAAAGGTGAGATCGATAATCGTCGTAAACTTCCTTTATTTGCTTTTTATTCACTTGAGCAACAATTCTCCCCATCATTCTCATTTCGCTTTGATTATAAGCCATTAGGAGCAACTTAAGTTCGGTATGGAACTGAACCAGTTGTTGTCGTGAAGGTTGATCACGCAGTTGGCGAAAATCTGCTAAAACAAATAAGGATGTATAAAAATGATCGCGAATTTTTAAATTGGATAACCGCCCCTCATCCTCAATTGGTAAAAAGGGGGAAACATTAGAAACTACCTCGCTAAAGAATCCTCGAGTTGTCCCTATGGATGGACCCTTATCCAAACTTTGATAGATCTTGACATCTTTAACACCACATGAGGGAGATCGACCCTTGAGAATAAAACCGTCTATTTCAGGTAAACTTTGCAAAAACTCCAAGGCAAAGTGTTTCATTTTATCGGAGTAATCATGGCCGGTTGTCGGTTGCATCAGTCTAAAATCTCCATTTACGGATACTAAACGTATTGGATCGCGCGGAACTCCTAAACCAATTTCCACCTCAGGACAAACCGGAACAAAATGAACATTGGGTTTCATTTTTTCTATAAAATCAACTGGTATCATTTGCCCATTGTATCGACAAGAATCAAAGCCCAAACATTTGCTCACTACCACGGTTGGCTTGGTAAATTGTTTCATCTCAATCTTTCCTCACTGACTCTTCCCAATCTTTATATTGAGAGATGTATTGATCAACATCAAACTTAGAGCGGCTCCCCCGATAGCTCATGTATCGGATTTTTCCAAACACTGGTCTTTCACCCCAGGCACGGTCATGCACACCTCCAATGCTCCAAGCAATACCAGCGTATCCATTTGGATCTCTTCCATCTAACTCATATCGGTCATTTAAATAGATGGTACTCTGCAAGGCTATTTCAGGAGTTTCCGACCATTCTAAGATTTTCTTTGCCCAGTACATCCTCATATATCCATGCATCTTGCCCGTATAAACCATTTCTTTTTGTGCGGCATTCCAAAGTTGATCATGAGTTTGGGCTTTTTCAAATTCTTCTAATGAGTATCGATACTCCCTCTGGTCTTTGCGGTGTTGATTAAGAGTTTGCTGTGCCCAAGATGGGAATCCAGCAAATTGATCATAGTTAAGATTGTACCAGCAAAAATTATCCGAAAGTTCTCGCCTAATAACAACTTCTTCTAAAAAGGCTGCCTTTTTATCTTTTGCAATCGATGCTTTTTGAACTTCCAGGGCAATTCTTTGTGCGGAAATTTGACCAAAATGGAGAAAGGGGGAAAGATTCGACTGAGCATTAGCGTTGGGATCATTGCGTTGGTTGTCATAAAAATCCATTTTTTCTTTAAGAAATTGTTGGAGCTGTCGTAAAGCGCTTCTTGAACCGGGAATAAACTGGGTTATCGGTGGAAGGGATGAGTCTCCTGGACAGTTACCAAACAAATCGCCCCAATTGATTGAATCCCCTTGCCACGATTGGTGTGAAGAATTCATTTGTATTAATGGATATTCATCAAGAAATTCAGGTAATAATCGAGATATTTTCGGTCGAATCGTATAGGCTCCGTATTCTTGTTTAGAAGAAGCGATCCACACCGGCACTATATTGTGAGCATCAACTTCTCGTATTTCAACTGGAGATTTTTCCATCAATTGAGCTTTCCATTGCCTTTTCATTCGGAGAGGATCAAAATCGGTTATCAATAAAGAAATTTTATTAGTTTTGATAAAGTCGGGCAATACCAAGCTTGGATTTCCTTTGAGGTAAAAAAAAGGAATTTTATACCTTAAGAGTTCTTCGTGAACCTGCTGTAAACCTTTCAGCATAAAATCATATTGACGTCGGGTCGCACCGAGAAAATCATTAACCAAACAGAATATCACTCCGAATGGGACCTTTTTTCGATCAGCATATTTTAAACCATAGATAAGCGCCCAGTTATCTTCAACTCTCTGGTCCCGACTCATCCAATAAACAACTGGACCAGTTCGATCAAGCCCGTTTTGTAGCACACGAACACGCTTTGGATTCATACAGTATCCTCAATGGCATAATAAGAAAAATTCTAGTTTTGATTTGCCAACCATAGCAAAAGGTACCCCTTATCTTTTCTCTTTATATCATACCCTATCCTATCAATATAATAAGAAGTGAGTTGTAAAAAAGAAAATATTCACCCTCATCCTCACCTTCTCCCATCAAGGGAGAAGGAATTATTAATCCGTCATTTCTTTGAGCACAGCGAAGCGCCAATCCCATGAGTTCAATTTAATAATTTCCTATCCTGAAAATACCTGAGTAAGTGAAATGTGATGAAACCAAAAAGAAAAAGAATAAATTCAACAATTCCCCTCCTTGGAGGGTGCTGTTTTCACGGTGGGGGAGGGCACCTTTCATCCGTCATCCTGAGCCCTCGCTTTTTGAGGGTGTGAGGATCTCATCCTTTAAAGGCTTTGGAACTAAGGAATCGTGGAACTGAAAAAGATGAGATTCTCACGTCGTCCGGTAGAAGACACCGGACTCCTCAGAATGACAAAGTGGATGGTAGAGATTGCCACGTCGTTCAACCAAAAATCGGTTGACCTCATCGCAATGACGGATTTAGATAGGTATTTTCATCCTCATCTGATGCTGCTAGGCAGCAGGAGGATGTATTCTCTACGCCACTTTATATGCTTAATTTATCAATATTGTTTTTCCTATAAAACTGGGATAGAATGAAAAAAAGATTCCATTAAAGGAGGATATAAAGTTGAAAAGGGTACTGAGTGTTTCTTGTATATTTTTTTTGTTGTTTCTGGTATTGCTTTCCTGCAATTTCAACCAAGAAGCTTGGGCAGCCAGCACGAAAAAAATTGGATTAATTTGCGCAACCGGTGGATTAGGAGATAAATCCTTTAACGATATTGCTTTTGCCGGAGCTACTCAAGCCAAGGAAGAGTTCAATGTCGAATTTGATTATGTCGAACCAAAAGCAGTAGCCGAGTATGAGGGATATCAACGCGATTTTGCTATGTCCCAAGAGTACGAAATCATTATCTGTATCGGATTTGATCAGGCAGATGCTCTAAATAAAATTGCGGCTGAATATCCTGACCAAAAATTTGCCCTGGTTGACATGGCCGTCGAACAACCTAATGTTGCCTCTCTTCTTTTCAAAGCCAATGAAGGAAGTTTCCTCCTAGGAGTTGTTGCTGCCAATATGAGCCAGAGCAAAAAAATCGGTATGATAGGCGGTATGGATATACCTCTTATTCGTGATTTTTTTGTAGGTTTTGAAGCAGGTGTGAAATGGGCAAATACCGGCGCTGAAGTTCTTCCTGGAGTTTTTGTGGGAAATTGGGCTGATCCCACTAAAGGAAAAGAATTAGCTATCAGCTTAATCGATAGTGGAGCTGATATTATCTGGCCTTCTGCCGGTAAAAGTGGATTAGGAGCTTTGGAAGCAGTTAAAGAACGTGATGTATTTGGCATGGGTGTTGATGCCTGCCAATGTTATGTAAACGAGAAAATGTTAGCCAGCATGACAAAACGAGTCGATATCGCTGTATATGAAACCATCAAAAGTGCATACGACGGTACTTTTCAGGGTGGCGTCCTTGAAAAAGGTGTTGCCGATGGTTGGGTTGGAATGTGTCGCTTATCAGAAGAAGAAGAATTTTGGGAAGAAAAATATGGTTTCGTCCACTCGGTTTCATTTCCCCAAGAAGTTCTTGATATAGTTATTGAAGCGCAAACCAAGATAAAAACCGGTGAAATAATTGTCCCACGCCCAACCGAATTTGGAGGATAGGATATTTTCATGAATGAAGCCCTGGCACTTTATGGGTTTACCAAATACTTTCCTGGGGTTCTTGCCAATGATCATATTGACCTCACGATCAATCAAGGTGAAATTCATGGTCTCCTTGGTGAAAATGGCGCCGGCAAATCCGTTCTCATGAGCACTCTCTATGGGCTTTATCGACCTGATGCCGGAAAGGTTTTTATTCGAGGTCAAGAGGTTACCATCCACAGTCCGGCTCAAGCTATAACATTGGGAATTGGGATGGTCCATCAGCATTTCACTCTTGTCGAAAACATGACAGTTTGGGAAAATATTATACTCGGCAAGGAATTATGCCGGGGCTTCATTCTTGATAAAAATCGAATAATAAGTGAACTTCAACAACTGCTGGATAAAACTGGTTTTGAAATAGACCTCAATGCGAGGATTTATGAATTACCCATTGGTCTTCAGCAAAGAGTGGAAATTTTAAAAATCCTTTATCGAGGTGCCGATATATTAATTTTTGACGAACCAACTGCTGTCTTGACTCCCCAAGAAGTTGATCAGCTTTTTAAGACCTTTCGTCAACTGGTCCAAAATGGAAAAACCATCATCTTTATCTCCCACAAACTAAAAGAAATTTTTTGTATATGTGATCGGGTTACTGTTCTGCGCAGAGGGAAAAAAATCGGTACTCTGGCCATTGATGAGGCAACTCCCGAATCTTTGGCAGAAATGATGGTGGGTCGTAAAGTACTTTTTTCATTTGAAAAATTGAAAGCCCCTCAATCCGAGACCATACTATCAGTCAAAGAATTGTCTCTCTCTGGGGGCAAAAAACATCAAAATTTACAAAATGTTAACTTTGACATTCATACTTATGAAATTCTTGGTGTTGCTGGTGTTGAGGGGAATGGTCAAACTGAATTGGTTGAAATATTGGTCGGTTTACAAAAACCTCAAAAAGGAAAAATTCTTTACCAAAAAGAAGACATAACTCACTTTCCTCCTAAAAAAAGAATTCTAATGGGAATTTCTCATATACCCGAAGACCGGCCCAAACGAGGAATGGTTCCTGATTTTTCAGTTAAAGACAATCTTATTCTTGGCTTTGAAGACCTTCCTCCTTTTAAAAGAGGGTTAATCAGTCGTAATGAAGTTGCTATCAATCAATTTTCACAAACCAAGATTCAGGAATTTGATATTGCCACTCCTGATGAAAACACTTTAATAAAAAACTTAAGTGGAGGGAATCAGCAAAAGGTTGTTTTGGCGAGAGAACTCTCCCGTGATGTAAAACTGGCTATTGCTTCCCAACCAACTCGAGGATTGGATATTGCCGCCAGTGAGTACGTGCGGAATAAATTAATTGATCTCAAGAATAATGGCTCAGGCGTTCTTTTAGTTTCAGCCGATCTTGATGAAATCCGTTCGATCAGTGACCGAGTTATCGTACTTTACGAGGGGCAAATAATTGGAGAATTAGCTCCCGATGCCGATGAATATCAATATGGTCTGCTTATGGGAGGGACTGCGTGTTGAAAAAAACTTTAAATTACCTCGATCGTTCCAGTTCTATCCTTCCTGAACTCATAGCGATTGCACTGGCTTTTCTGATTAGCGCCATCATTCTTCTCATAACTGGCTATC
The DNA here is from genome assembly GCA_002069605.1 of Candidatus Atribacteria bacterium ADurb.Bin276. Taxonomy (NCBI): domain Bacteria; kingdom Pseudomonadati; phylum Atribacterota; class Atribacteria; order Atribacterales; family Atribacteraceae; genus Atribacter; species Candidatus Atribacter allofermentans. Next base: position 1,848 of record MWBQ01000056.1, on the reverse strand, counting down.
AACCCATACGGGCTTTTGCCGCTCTTTTTCGCGGAGCTTTTGGTAGTAAATTTGCAGTTGGACAGACACTCACCCAAGCTACACCGATACTTTTTACTTCATTATCTTTTCTCTTGGCTTTTCGTTCAGGAATCTTTAATATTGGAATTGAAGGGCAATTTTTAATCGGTGCTTTTGCGGCAGCGGTTGTTGGATCGAGCATAACCGGTCTTCCACCGATAATCCATGTGATTATTTCTTTAGTTATTGGTGGGATTTTCGGTGCACTTTGGGGACTCATCCCAGCACTTTTAAAAATATTTACCGGTGCCAGTGAAGTTATTACAACCATGATGATGAGTTACATCGCCAGTCACCTTACCAGCTATTTGGTAAATTACCGTTTTAAAGCTCCTGGTTGGGTTGCTCAAACCAATCCTGTTCAGCCCAGTGCAATTTTGGTTAAAATCCTACCACCCACCCAGCTTTCAGTTTCTTTTCTCATTTCTTTAGGTTTCAGCTTGCTGGTTTTTTATTTTCTTTTTAAAACCTATCTGGGATATCAAGTTTGTGCTGTTGGCTTAAATCCAACAGCAGCAGAAAACCGGGGAATTTCTGTTCATTCACGAATTCTTATGGCATTTTTATTCAGTGCTTTTGTTGCTGGGGTGGGAGGAGCCGGCGAGGTTCTTGGAGTCCACGGACGGTTTGTGGAAGGATTTTCACCTGGGTATGGGTGGGATGGAATCGCAGTTAGCCTCGTGGGACGGCTCCACCCCTTTGGATGTATCATTGCATCGATTTTATTCGGAATGCTACGTGCCGGTGGCATGTCTATGACTCGATCTACCAAAGTTCCATTGGATATATCTTTGATTATTCAATCCTTGGTGATTATTTTAGTTGCTGCTCCATCATTTATTAAATTTGTAATTTTACGGCGGAAAAACTAAGATGATGAATATTGTAGCTCTTATCAATATTAGCTTTTTCCAAGCAGCACTAAGAATGGCAACACCTATTGCTTTTGCTTCTCTGGGTGGCATGTATAACGAAAGAGCTGGTGTCGTTAACATTGGATTAGAGGGAATTATGCTCAATTCAGCCTTTTTCGCAGTATACGCCACCTATTTAACCGGAAGTTCTTTTATGGGGATCATTGCCGGAGTGGCTTCGGGTTTGGTTTTGGGAACAATATTGGCAGTTTTGACAGTCAAATACCATGGAAATCAAATTGTAGTAGGGACCGGCTTTAATGTTTTCGGACTTAGTTTTAGCGCCTATATGTGTCAGAAAATTTGGGGATCAAGGGGTGCATCGGAAACGATTATTGGTTTGGAAGAAAAAAGTATTCCCATTTTGGCCAAAATCCCCTGGATTGGTCCTATCTTGAACAACCAAAATGTTCTTGTTTATCTCATGATTTTAATTTTTATACTTTCTCACATTCTGCTTTATAAAACTCACTGGGGTCTTCGACTCCGAGCGGTTGGAGAAAATCCTCAAGCAGCAGATACTTCTGGAGTCAATGTGTATCAATATAAATATTTCTACATTATTTTAGGATGTATGGTAGCTAGTTTAGGAGGTGTATTTCTTTCAATTGGTCATTTAAACTTTTTTGCTTGGGGAATGACCAGTGGTCGGGGCTTTATAGCCCTGGCAGCTATGATTTTAGGAAAATGGACTCCTTTTGGTTGCTTGGCGGCTAGTTTTCTCTTTGGCATAACCGATGCTTTACAGATGAGACTTCAGGCTCTCGGTATTCTTCCCTCACAGATTATCCTTCTCTTACCGTATGCAATCACCATTCTGGTTTTAGCTGGTTTCGTTGGACGTTCCATCGCTCCGTCCAATTACAAACCTTAT
>MWBQ01000055.1 GCA_002069605.1 Candidatus Atribacteria bacterium ADurb.Bin276 | reverse complement strand
GGCATTTGGTAGGTTTTACTCGAGCATTCTACATTAAATCCGTTATTTTAGCTTGAATGTTTTAAAACCAAAATCTAAATGGTTGGCACTGCTTGCTGCTGATCTGTCTCTTGCCGAAGACAAGATTGTTACCCTCTATGGAAAGCGCTGGGATAGATGCCTTCTTCAAGATGATAAAATCGGTCTTGAAACTTACTCGGGAATTCCAGGTTCGCTTCCTTGATGCTCTGGTCTCTCATATCAGTATCGTCTTTATCCGCTTCATCATGCTGGCTGTCGTTGCCCGAAGGAACGCCGACCACCGAACCTTTGGCGAGCATTTCTATACTATTTTTGATGAAATTCAGGATATGACGCACATGGTAGTAGCGTTGTCGTTACTTCTTGAACTTTTCAAATCAACCATGAGAGAGGTTTTCGTCCTTTCAGAAGAAAAAATCAAAGAGCTACTCTTCTATTTTGTAAATAGTCTTCCAGCATAGTTGAAAGAAAAAGTAATACTTATGAACTACGAAAGTTGAGATAGTTATTTAAAAGTTTAGTAGTTTCAAGCTGTTTCATTTCTCGATTTTTTTGTATACTTTATTAATATCTTAAAGAATTGTAGTAAAATACTCTTCATTTTTTAACATCTTTTTAAAGTATATAAAAAAATACCCCTTAAACATTTAAGGGGTATTTTTTTATTACCTGAATTAAAGGAAAATTATTCTTGCATCAATTCTTTGATTTTTACTGCTGCTTCTTTAAATGCTTCTTCTGGGGTTGCTTCACCAATAACTGCTTTTTGTATAGCCTCTCTCACTGCAACTGAAACATTTGGATATTTTTCTCCTCCACCGTATTCAAACCTATTTCGAGCATTTTCAAATGTTACTAAAAATGCCTCGAGTAACGGTAAATTCTCGATAACACTCGGTGCTATTGATTTTCTGGTTGGAATGTTATAAACATTTGTATTGAAGAATTCCATGCCGGTTTCTTCCATCAAAAATCTAAGAAATTCCCAAGCAGCTTTTTGTTTTTCGGGTGAAGAAAATGGACTTATTCCAAAAGGTTCACCACCGACTGGAGCAATAGTTGGCATGCCTGCTTTTGGTACTGGAATCTTAGTAATATCAAAGTTCATATTTGCCTCGACTGAAGAAGGAATATCCCAACAGCCTTGTATCATCATGGCTGTTTTGCCAAGTCGGAACTGAACCCCTACATCTCCCTGGTTCCAATTTACGACCTCTGGAGAAGTAAATCCCTTCTTTACAAAATTTGTATGGAATTCGAGCGCACTAATTGACTCAGGCGTATCTAAGGCTAAAAGATCGCCGCCATTGCTCCACAAAAATGACTCAAAGTGCCAGGTCGCTTCTTCACTGGTAAAAGCTGAATAAGCATAACCATAACGATCACCCTTGGTCAGTTTTTCAGCCCAAGTTAAAAGATCATCCCAAGTCTCTGGTGGTCCAGATAAACCAGCTTCTTCAAAAAAATCTTTATTATAATGTAATGCTAAGGTGTTTGTACTAAACTGCATAGCATAGGGCTTATCTTTCCAGGTAACAGCACTTTGAGATCCTGGGAAAACATCATCCCATTTACCCCAATCATTAACAAACTGGGTGAGATCAAAAAGAGCTCCAGCTTCTGCGAGATGAGGAATGTCTTGAGTATCACAAGTAATTACTTCTGGAAGGCTTTTTGTTTTTGTTCCTAATAAAATTCTTTCAATATTCTGGCCAAGAGGAACATAGATTCGGTTGATTTTAATATTTGGGTTATTTTTTTCAAATAAATCTATTGTTTTCAACCACACCTTACCCCATTGCAAACTATCAGCCCACACATCCTGAACTGAAATTTCTATTGGCTTATTTTCAGCAGCAAAAGCAATGACTGTCGATGACACAACAAACACTAAAATTAAAATCACGCTCATTAATCTGGATTTCATTTCGTTTTCCTCCTATTATTTACTACTTAGATTGAAATACTAATTTTCTAACACCACAAAGAATCGTTTCACCTCCCTTTTTCATTAGTTTTGATCTAATAACTACTGTTTCAAAGCACCAGCGGTTAACCCTTTTATGATAAATTTTCCTGTTAAAGTAACAACGACCAATGCTGGTATTGAAAAAATAAAGCCACCAGCCATAAGGTTATTCCATCTCAAACCATAAAGCTCCATATACTTATACAAACCAACGCTCATGGGTTGAATTTTATTATCTGTAGTTATTACCAAGGCATAAACAAAATCAGCCCATGGCATCAAAAATGCAAAAATAGCGCTGGTTGCAATACCTGATTTAACTACTGGAACTACTATTTTAAAAAAAGATGTAAAATGTGAAGCTCCGTCAATTAAACCTGCTTCAATTAATTCGAAAGGCATTGAACGCATATAAGCAGTTAATATTAAAGTGCAAAGAGGGATTGTATATGTGGCGTTGGCAAGTATTAAGCCCAAACGGGTATTTATTAATCCTACGTTTGAATACATCATAAATATTGGAATGGATAACATTACAACAGGAAACATTTGGCTTAATATCAAAGTAAAGTTAACATACTTACCAAACTTAAAACCATAGTGGGCCAATGCATAACCAGCAAAAGGAGCAGTAAAGAGAGTTATTAGTAGACTTCCAGTAGCAATTATAAGGCTATTTATAATATTAGAACTTAATCCAATAAACGTTTCAATAAATGGTTGAAATGTTATTTTTGGTGGAAACCAATAAGGAGGAACATGAAACATGTCTTGTAGAGTTTCAAAACCATAAATTATCATAAAATATACTGGCAAGAGAAGGAGTATAGTTATAAAAATTCCTATTGCCATCCAAGTATAATCGCCAATTTTATACTTATTAACTTTCATACTCATCCTCCCTAATTACTTTCAACCTTAAACAAGGCAAATCCAAATACAATAGCAAGGATAATTACAACCATAATATTAGCTACTGCCGATCCCATACCAAAAAGATATTCTCGAAATGCTAATTGATAAGAAAGAGTACTTAAGAGATGAGATGAATTCGCAGGTCCACCTTGAGTTGCAATCCAAACTATATCAAAGTGTTTAATGGTATAAACAAAACCAAGCATTAAAACTGTTATGATCACATATTTAAGCATGGGAACTGTTATATAAATTAACTTGTGCCATCCTTTTGCACCATCAACTGAAGCGGCCTCGTATAACTCAACTGGAATTTCTTTAAGACCCGTATGGAGGAGCACGTAGTTAAAGGGGATCCCAATCCAAATGTTAATTACTGTCAAAGTCCATATCACTAAGTTGGGATTGGTGAGCCAATTAATAGGATCGGTAATCAAATTATTGGATAGAAGAAAAGCATTAATGATACCTTGTTCAGAAAAAAAGAACTTAAATGCGTTTGCTGACACTATTAAAGGGAGAAACCATGGTATTAATAATAATCCCCTTAAGTATCGGTCACCCGGAAAATCCCTATTAAAAATTAAAGCCAACATAAATCCTATCCCAAACTGGAATAAGATTGAAAATGCAGTAAATATTATTGTGTTTCTTATTGCTTTTTTAAATGCTGGTAGTTTAAATAATTCACGATAATTATCCAATCCATTATATTTGCTCTCTCCAGAGACAAAAGACATCACATCTATTTTTTGAAAACCAAGAGAAATATTATAGATAAAAGGATAAATAAAATAAATTGATATGAAAATTAATACTGGGAGTAAAAATAAAAACCCAATAAAAGGCGATCTTGTTTTTGATAAAGAATTTTTAAAATGAAAAACTCTCATTTTTACCAACCTATGAATTTATATCGAGTATTTTGCTTAAATTCTTTCCCAGAATAAGACTTTCATCTTCTTCCTTTAAATCGAGAAATTTTATTTTATTTAATTGAAAAATATGGCCTCCCTGACCTCCATAAGGAGAATCGGAACCAAATACTATCCTATCGGCTCCAATTTCTTCCACTGCTAACTTAATTGGATGACTTGGAACTCCAGAGGTTTCTAACCAAATATTGTTACACATGCGAGCAGCATCAATCGCTTCTTTCCACAAATCCGTGATGCCCATATGCGCCATAATGAACTTAACTTTGGGGAATCTATATGCAAGCTCGGCTATTTGTAGGGGTTCTGACCACGGAGGTGTTCCTGAATGAACGATAACCGGTACATTAAACTTTGATATTTCCTTCATCATGGTGTCCATAAGATCAGAATTTATTGGAAAACCTGTCATCCAAGGATGTAATTTAAATCCTTTAAAATGAAGGTCCTTTATACATCTATTTATTTCTTCTAATGATTCTTCTTCATACCAGGGGTTTATTGTTCCAAAAGGGATAATCTTTGTAGGGTAATTATTGGCTACTTCTGCTATTTCATCATTCGACTTTATAAAATCACTAAACAAACCACCTATTGTAAATAAAATAAATTTATCTATTCCAGCTAATTCATGATTTCTTATATGATCTTCTATGCTTGATCCCTGAACAAAGTCCAACTTTGCATTTTTAAAGAGACGATAAGCATTACCCCACAAGATTTTATTTAGAACTTCCTCCTCAAAGTTAAGAACTTTTATTTTTTCTAATTCAGCTTTAATTTGAGATGTTGGAGAGTCGGAACCAAACAATAAGCGATCGGCTCCAATCTTATTAACTGCCTCAGATACAAAAACCGGATGACAAGTTAAAGATGTTTCCAAATAAACATTTGATACCCGGTTAAACGATAAAGGAATATCCAAAAAGAAGTCTGCTCCTCCCATATGTCCTAAAATAAATATTCCTTCAGGATATCTTAGAGAAAGCTCAAGTATTTGTAACGGTAGAGAAAAAACTGGAGTTCCTGAGTGAATGTAGATAGGAATTTTGAGCTGTATTGCTTCTTCAATTACTGGGAAAACAATTCTTTCATTCGCTTGAAATCCTTGCATTGGAGGATGAAGTTTTAGACCAGATAAACCTAAATCGTTGATGCTTCTTTTTAGCTCGTAAATGGCTTCCTTCCCAAACCAAGGGTTAACAGAAGCAAATCCAATAAACCTCTCGGGATATTTTTTAATCGCGTTGCTAATTAATTCATTACCTTCTTGGTTTTTACAAACAATATTTGCTCCCATTGGGCAAAGAACCGCCATACTAACTCCCAAACTATCCATTTCGTCTAATAATTCTTCTGCTGTTTGTGATACATAAGGTGTATTCCCTATATGACAATGAGTATCTATAATGTTCTTTCCAATATCTTTTCTAATAGCAGAATTTTTATTCAAGTTATAATCACCACCATAAAAATATTTTTTATCTCATTACTTTTTTAAGACAATCTTCGTATTCCCCATATAGGGGAATAGCATCGCTTGGATATCAGAGGTGGGCATGACCTCATCAGCGATATGAATACTTAATGTTTCTTTCATTATTTTTCGTCGTTTTTCAATTCGCTTCCATGAATCTGGATACTGTACTTGTATTATCTCTCGAGTTGCCTCATCAGCGACAAACAAACCATCTTCTATATGAACACCCCCGTAGGGCTCACCGGGAAATGCGATAATATCACATTGAAGAGCCATTCCTGATTTAATCTGGTGGGTTGATCCTTGAAAGAAAATACTATTGGTCCATTCCTCGGTATGAGTAAGATGGCCTGGATTTAAACCGATGCCAAATGCTTTAAAATCACCGATTGATTTCTTAACCGCCTGAAATACTTCATCTCCTAAAGCTCCAATATGAAGAGCCTCATACCAATTACAGAGAGCTTTAAAATAGGGAGTGTAAAAATTCTCAACAATTCCTTCCATTGCCGGTGGAATTTCTTCTTTTTTTCTCACATAGAGCCCGGTTCTAGCTACCAAAGCACGACGGTATCCCATACCGACTGTAATAATTTCACCAAGCTCGAGTTTCTTTTGATAGGTTGGACTTTTCAAGCCAGGTAGAACATTTTCTAAACCGAAATTAATATTAGGGTGAACACTAAGAGGATCACCATCAATAGCCAGGTGTTGAGAGGCATCAATTTCGCTTTCACCAATTTGGAGATTTTGAAGGGTTTGTAAAACCTTTCTCGAAGCTTTGGTACCAGCAATCTCATGAAAAATAAGCTCTTTAACATCCAGAGAAATCCTTATCCCATAATCAGGATGAATCATGAGGTCGGAAGCATTCTTAAGATTTTCACAATTAACCAAATTTTGTAATTCTTGTACGATATAATAGGGAATTTCAAAGGTTTGAGAAGGATTGGTACATTCAATTGGAATAAAATATTTCCACCCAATTATACCGATGTGACTGTTTTTTTGAATCCCTGCTCTCTGGTATATTTCTCTCAATGATTTACTCTTGCCTCTGGGTTGGCCAACCAAACTAAAACTTTGGAATAAAACTTTCTGAAGATTAAACGGGATAATAGTAGAATAATCTAATCCCTCATTTCCAACTATAAGCGTTGGTTCTTGTTCCAGGGAAAGAATGAGAAGGGCCTCTTCAAAACGAGGATCATATCCAGTTAAAAAATGGATATTCGAGTAATGCTCACGATCACCATATATAATTAAATGGGTATAACCTTGGGATGAAGCCAGTTGAAGCAATGACTTTATTCTAAGCTGATAAACTGATTCATTAAGTGTTGGGGCTGAACTATAAACAATGGCATCTGTTAAGTTTTGATGTTTCATTTCAATTTCTGTTATTTTACTCACTCCAAAACCTCCTTATATAAATTCCCTTTATTATTTTTCCTTACATTTTCCAGTTGAGGAGCGAATAATGGTTTCACAGGGCAGAATGGTGATTTCTTCAAGTTTTCGATTGCTCTCAACCATGGTACATAACTTTTCGACTGCCAAACTCCCCATTTCAAAAACTGGAACTCTAATGGTGGTTAAGGGTGGGCTGATGACTTTGGCAACTTCGTTGTCGTCAAATCCTACCACTGAAAAATCCTCAGGCACTTTATATCCTTTATCATGGATAGCTTTTATAACGCCGGCTGCCATAAAGTCATTACCGCATATGATCGCAGTAGGTCTGGGATGTTCATTAAATAACCCAAGCATTAACTGGTACCCACTCTAGATTTGATAATCGCCAAACTTTATTAAATTTTCATAAACTAGTAAGCTTCTTCTTATTAAAGCATCTCGAAAACCATTCGCTCGATCGACCATGTGCAGCTGATCCGCAAACCCTCCTATCAAAGCAAATTTGGTATGGCCAAGCTGAACAAGATAATCGATAACTTGAACAATGGCTCCGTGATTATCAAAATTAATTTCCACTCGAGTTGGAACGGTTGATTTACATCCAATTAATACATAAGGAATGTTCCTATCCTCTAAGTAGAGCAAAGACCGGTAATTTATAGGCCAAGAACCAAGAATCAGTAGTCCATCGATATACTTATCTTTAATTAGATTTTCGAAAAATTTTGATTTTTGTGCTTCTTCAACAAAACCAATTCCAATCTGAAGGTTGTAAGGAGTTTTTTTTAGGTAATCGTAGATTCCCTGAACAACTGGGAGTTCATAGCGCCAGGTAGAAGGAAGAATGGGATTTTCTTCAATGATGGATAACATAATAGTATTGGAGACTCCCTTCGCCAAACTTCGAGCAGCAGAGAGAGGAACATAATTCAGTTTCTTAATCGCCTCTTCAACTTTTTTCCGTGCTTCTTCGCTTACTGAAGGATGATTATTGAGTATCCTTGATATGGTGCCGGTTGATACTCCAGAAAGCCTGGCTACATCAATTAAGGTCGCACGTTTTTTTAATTTCTTATGATGATTTGTGTCCATAATTCTTAACCCACCTTTAACATTATTCTTGGTAATCAATCCGTTATGAATTATACCTTCAAACAATGTTAAAGATATACTATTTGTAATCGCTTACATGTTAGCGTTTACACAATATTATATATTCAATCATTTGTCAATACCTAACTACCCATTATATTCTATATAATATGGGCATTATAAGAATATATAGTTAATAAAGTAATATTTTGTAATTGTTAACACTTAATAGAATTGAAAATTAGATGAGTAAAAAAAATTTATCTGGTAAACTAAAAAGAAGCTTTAATAATGTATATTAAGGAGGAGCGAATAATTACTATGAATTTATATTATGCACCTTATATTACGAATAATGTTTCAGATAGAAAGAATCTCTCAAGATGGTTAATATGATGCGGAAAAAAGTGATTTTTATATTTTTTGCTGTACTTGTTTTTTTACTCATAACCTTTGGATACTCCCAAGCAAAAATCCCAATAAAATCAATCGAGCAAGATCAAATCTCTATTAATATCTATCATGATTCCCTGGAAATGGTCGATAATAATAATGTCCTTATAGATCGATACTTAATGGAGCCTTGGGTTATTGTCGATGGTTGTCTGTATTCGGATGAAAAAGTTATTCTGGTCATTGTAGGAAAGGAAGGTGAAATTCGGGGAGAAAGACTCGCTTGTTATAAATATGAGGGAGGAAAAATTCAGGAAAAATGGATTGATAATAACCGCCAAATGAATCCTTGGAAAATCCTTAAGTGTGATGTTGAAGGTGATGGAAAACCAGAAGTAGCGGTAGGAGTTTGGAAGACAGCTAAATTTCACCCCGTTTTTGACAATCGATTATTTATCTATGCTTGGGAAAAGGGAATGATTTATCCTAAGTGGCTTGGTTCCAGGCTTTCATCACCATTTGTTGATTTCGATTTTCGTGATATGAACCATGATGGCATATTGGAATTAATAGCTCTTGAATATCAAAAAGACGGTTTAAAACGGGTTATGGCTTATGAATGGACTGGATTTGGTTTCAGGGGAATCGCAATTTTGGGTAAAAATTTATTAATGGACAGCATTTCAGAATTTTGTTTTGAAGGGAGGGATTTCAATGAAATCCAATAAGTCTATTTTCATTATCTTGTTGATGGTTTTGTCCGTATCATTCATAGGATTGACCGAAGAACAGGTGATTACTCCTCAAGAGCTGGAAGGGAAAACCCTGGCACAGATTTATATGATGCGGAATGAGATATTTGCACAACGAGGTCGACCTTTTAAAACCTACGAACTGAATAATTATTTCCGATCCCAAGATTGGTACCAAATTGGAGTCAATGAAGATGGGACAGTAACCTATTCCGATGATCGATTGACCGAAATTGACCGTAAAAATATCGAGGCCCTGCTTGAAAAAGAAAAGGAACTTTTACAACAAAATTTTATCGAAATCGATGGAAAAAAGAAGATCAACACCGATAATATCATCAATCTCTGGCAATTTGGGGAATTAGCGTCTGAAGATTTGGAAAGACTTTCTCAATTCGGCTTTACTATTTTCCCTTGCCGTTATCCAAAACCTGAAGGAGAGAGTATGGAGTGGGCACCAGCCCCTTACGAGCAGTTTTTTTGGCTTTATGAAAACAACAACTATCATGGAGTAGCTAATTTCATCACCACCGATGCCATTCTTCAACTCTATCATATCTTTTTTGATTTTACCTTACGAAACCTCGAATCGGAAAAACTCTATCCAGTTGTTAAGGTGCTCACCGAACAAATGCTACATATTTCTCAGAATCTTTACCAAGAAACCGAAAACACCAACATCCAAAAGGCAGCCCTAAGAAATATTGCCTATTTTGCCGTTCCCCAATTCTTGTTAACCGAATCAGAAGGATCCTATCCTCATGACATCCAAACTATTATTCAATCAGAAATTGATAAAAGTACCGGAGCAGTTGGCCGAGAAAACTCTGAGATTTTTAACCCCGACTTTAATCCTTTTATCAAACACGATATGGACTATAGTCAGTTTATTATTCGCGGTCATTATACTCGATCGGAAGAATTAAAGCGTTATTTCATGGCGCTGATGTGGTATGGACAGAATTATTTCCTGGCCGATCAGCAAACCGATCTCCTTCAATCATTAGTTATTACCAAACAGCTCTTTGATAATTCCTATAATAATTCAAAATTGATCGATCTTTGGGAAACGATCTACGAACCAACGGTGTTTTATGTTGGACTTTCCGATGACCTTGGACCACAAGAGTATAAAATAATACTTGATACCGTTTATGGGAAGAAGATTCCTTATGAAGACCTTTCCGACCCAATCAAGCTTGCTGCAGCCCAAAAAATGGCGGAGGAAATGTACTCCAAAAAGAAACGCATCAAAACCGAACTCTATCTCATCCCGAGTACAGCCCAATTTCGTTTCATGGGACAACGGTATATTCCTGATTCTGAAATCTTGCAGCGTCTCACCAAATGGACCGATACCGTTCCTCGTATCCCGCTTCGTCCCTTCCCCAAGGGCTTAGATGTGATGTCGGTTTTAGGATCTCGTTTAGCTTCAAAAATTACCTTGGAAGAACATCAAAACGAGGGGAACATTTGGAAAGAATATCCAGAAAACTTAGAAAAACTAACGGTAGAATTTTCGCAACTCACTTCTAACGACTGGAAAACCAATCTCTATTACAACTGGCTGTATTGCCTCAAATCACTGCTTCAACTCAAAAGTGGGCATGACTATCCCTTTTACATGCGAAATCAAGCTTGGGCAAAGAAAAACTTAATCACATCGCTGGCCAGTTGGTCTCAACTCCGGCATGATGTCATACTTTATGGAAGCCCCTCTGGTGCCGAAAAGGGAGGTTGGGAAGAATGGATTCCCGATCCGCCCAAAAGCCAGGTTGAAGCCAATCCTGAGTTTTTCGGTCGAATGCTTGAACTTCTCACTCATAGTCGCGATGGTTTACAACAAAGAGATTTGTTAACCAAACCGATGCAAGAAAAATTCGAAAAATTTATTGATCTGGTTGATTTTCTTCACCAAGTCTCCTTGAAAGAAACCACGAATCAGCTCATCACTAACGAAGAACACGAAAAACTCTATACTTTTGGTGCTTTACTGGAAAATCTCACTATTTCGGTTATGACTGATGATGAAAGCATCAGCAATTGGTTTGAAATACAAAGTGATACTGACAAAAATGTAGCAGTCATTGCCGATATTCATACCGCTCAAATCGAAGTCGAAGAAAATGGCCAAAAAATTGAGAAAAATTTAGCCCTCGAAGTCGGAGTAGGACCAGTTTATGAAATTTATGTGGTCACCGAAGTTGATGGTTATCTAAAGCTGACCCGTGGAGCAACTTTTTCTTACTTTGAATTCCTCCACTCCGCTGATGATCGGTTAACTGATGAAAAATGGCAAGCTATGCTGAAAGCGGGAAGTAATCCACCGCCACCAAATTGGACTCAGGGATTTTTCTCTTCCCAATATCCACCGGAAATACCTCGATTAGATTACATCTATTATTTTGATTAACATCCTTTCTTAGAATGAAAGGGAACACCCCTTATTGTCTATATTTTAGGGGGTGTTCCAGGCAAAGTTTATAAGATTATTTTGTTTTTCATCAATATTCAATAATAATTAGAAATAATCTGATATTTGCACCAATCCTTACCGGAAACATCTGCGTGGACTGGTCAAAGAGAAATGGCTATAATATCAAAGGTTATAATCAAAGAGGTGAAGGAATAACCATGGGATCTCGGAATTCATATAAGTTATTCACTATTCTACTGATCATCATGACTATTGGGTATTCAATAGTCGCTCTCTATCAATTAGGTTCTCGGGCTGCTCCCGAAACCTTTTGGCGCCCTTTACAGGCAGAAGAAACAATAACGATCGATTTTGGAGAAATAAAAAAATTCCACTCAATTCGTTATTTTGGGGGCATTGGTGATGGTCAATATCTCTTTGAACTATCCACCGATAACCATTCCTGGCAAGAAAAGCTAAACCTCAATTTTCACGGAATTTTCGACATCTATGTATGGAAAGATGCCGTTCTTGACGGAGAGGGCCGTTTTGTTAGAATAACCGTTTTACAACCAGGAGGAAGAATGTATGAAATTGGATTCCTTGGCCCGGATGGAAAAGAAATCATTCCAATTCAAAATATTATTCAAAGTACTACTCCGGCTCATTTAGAAGGTAATGCACAAAGAATAGCTGATGAAACAAATACCATACCTGAATTACCCAGCTTTTTAAATGGAATGTATTTCGATGAAATCTATTTTGCTCGTACTGCCTTTGAACACTTACACCGTATGGAACCCTATGATTCAGTTCAGCCTTTTTTTGCCAAAATTCTTCTTTCCTTAGGAATCGCAACTTTTGGGATGAATCCTTTTGGATGGAGAATAGTCGGGACTCTTTTTGGCATTGCTATGATCCCCCTCATTTATTATTTTGGATTGCAGTTATTTAAAAAACCTTTTTATGCCTTCATTGGTGCTTTTCTTCTTACTTTTGATTTTATGCATTTTTCTCATTCTCGCATTGCCACCATCGAAGTCTATATGGTATTTTTCATTCTCTGTTCCTATTATTGTATGCTTCTCTTTTACCAAAGAAGTTTTTATGAATATCCCTTAAAAAAACTACTGATTCCACTTTTTCTATCAGGACTTTTTTATGGATGTGCATCAGCCAGTAAGCTCAATGGTATTTACTCTGGTGGTGGCTTGGCTTTTATTTTTTTAACCACTCTTCTGCGTAACTATCGGGTCCATTTAAAGATTAAGAGAGAATATCAAGATTTTAATAATCAAGATTCTACCTCAAATTCTTCGAACTCTGTCATGATTTTCCCCCACTACACCAAAAGGATTATTCTCTGGTGTTTACTATTTTTCATTGTTATCCCTCTAACCGTTTACGCCCTGTCATTTATCCCTCTTCTTTTAGTTCCCAATCGTGGGCACAGCTTCCATGACTTGGTCCAATACCAAATTAATATGTATAATTACCATCGCAATCTCAAAGCAACCCATGGTTATTCTTCCCCTTGGTGGCAATGGCCTTTGTTAATTCGTCCTATTTGGATGTATCAAGGCCAAGGGCTTCCTGAAGGAAAAATTGCCAGTATCTCATCAATGGGAAATCCAGCTATTTGGTGGCCGGGAACTCTTTCCCTGATTGCCTGCTTTGTTGTTTGGCTAAAAAAAAGAGACAACACCCTCTTTTTCATTTTAGCCGGTTTCTTTTCCCAATATCTCCCCTGGGCAATTATTCCTCGTCTAACTTTCATTTATCATTATTTCGCTAGTGTTCCTTTTGTTATTTTTTCCAT
>MWBQ01000054.1 GCA_002069605.1 Candidatus Atribacteria bacterium ADurb.Bin276 | reverse complement strand
ATGTCCTCCACTTTCAAGCTATTCTTGGTGAAAGAAAGGAATTGTGACACAGTCTGATTGCGAGGAGTTCAACCGTTTTTAGGTTGGACGACATGGCAATCTCATTTTGTAAAATATCTTTTAAGAAATAAAGGTTCTTCTCTCAGCCTTTACAAAATTGGGAGAAGATTGTATTTTTCTTTATCTCTAACCTAAGAAAAAAATGGAATAAATTAAGTCAATATGCCAATCACCTTTTTTTGCATAATGATGGAATTTGAGTTGGAAAGTTTTGCCAAACGAGAAGAAAAAAACAACTTAGATATTTTAATACTTTTACCGATGTCATCATTACTCTCTAATATATTTATATATCTCGTATCGTCGAAACAACCGCACTGCTTTCTTCAATCTGCAGTCGAAACTAAACAATCAAAGCCAAACTCGAACAATTTGATGTCTTTTCCAATCGTAATATAAATTAAGGAGATCTTACTGAAATCGATAAGAAATAAAAATACCCATCTACCCTCCCCTATTAAAGCATGAGAGGATTCAAACTACATTTCACGAAATCGGCCTTTTTATAAAATATTGGGAAAATAAATTGTAATACTTCCTTTTCCCCTATAAATTCGTAGTCAATTAGTTTTTAAAAAAGAAACCCGTTTCTTCATCCAACTCTTATTAGCTTAAAAAATGGCTGAGATTTTTTATATTGATTTATTTTATTTTAAGTATGATAATAATTTATGGAGGGTAAAAATAAGAGAAAATTTTTACTGACAATATTATTCCCTACGACACCATCTTAGTTGCTTAATACATCCTTTATTTCTTCGTTTACATTCTATGCCAAACAAGGCTATAAAAAGGAGGGAGACGAACAATGAATGATCAGAAAACCTTCCATGATTTTTATATGGAAGAAAAAAATAAGGAGGAAGAGGAAAAAAAGAAGAAAAGAAAACGAAAGCGTAAAATTGCCTGGACCGTAGCTGGAGCAATACTAACGTTTTTTGTATTTATGATGGTAGTCGGCTATATCGCATCAACCAACCCCAAGCTCGATAGACCAAAAACCACCATTACGACTTTATCTCTTACCTCGGAAGAAATTAAAGCATCAGCAAAAACTATTACCTATGATGAGCTCATGCGAAACTCGAAAAATTACGTGGGCGAAACAATCTATTTTAAAGGAGAAGTTGCCCAGGTGATCCAAGGAAGGGAAAACAATTTTGATATAAGAGTCTATACTAAATCAAGTTTTTCTGGTTTTTTGGGTGATGATATATATGTTTCTTATAAAGGCGAAAGAATATTAGAAGACGACATAATTGAACTCTGGGGAACTTATCGAGGGCTTATGAGTTATGAAACAATATTTGGAGCTAAAAGAACCATTCCTCAGATCGATTCTTTAATTCTTGAAGTTGTTCAAAAGGCTGGGGAAAGGTAAATGAAAAAAGTCCTTTTTATTCTCATGTTGATAACTCTGCTCTCTCTTCCAATTATTGCTCAAACCTACCAGGCATCCAAAGTCATCGATTGTGATACTATCGAACTCTCTAACGAAGAATGGATCCGGTACATCGGTATCAATGCTCCCGAGTTACGGAATGGCATACCAGATCCTTATTCCCAGGAAGCCTTTGAAGCAAATCGTAATCTTGTAATCGGGAAAGAAGCATACCTTGAATTCGATGTTCAGGAACGAGAAAGGTACGACCGCATGCTGGCATATACTTATTTTGATGATCTATTTATCTATACCTGGTTGGTTGAAAACGGTTATACTCAGATCATGACCATCCCGCCGAATGTGACCTATCAGGATCTATTATTAGAACTCCAAACAAAAACCAGAGAAGAAAACAGAGGTATATGGGAAATAGAACCAGTTGAAAATAAAAAGGAAGATTCAGAATTTCCTTATGTCGGCAACAAAAATAGTAAGAAGTTCCATCATTATTACTGCGGTTCGGTTGATGATATGAAAGAAAAGAACAAAGTGTTTTTCTTATCCAGAGAAGATGCTGTTGAGGCGGGATATGTGCCGTGCAAGAGGTGTCATCCGTAAGTTTTCGATACTTGTAGATTATCGATATTAATCAACTATCAAGGAGGAGGATTAAAATGGTAATCTCGGAAGCTACTAGAAAAAAACTTTATGAAAGGGCTGATGGTCGATGTGAATGTACAATGAGCATTTGCGAACATCATAAAGGAAGATGCCCTAATAAACTTGGTCCTGGATGGAATGCACATCATAGAACAGCAGGTGGTCTAGATGACCTGGGAAACCTAATTGCGATGTGTGCTACTTGCCACAAAAATACACGGACTTATGGAAGACATTAATTTTGAGAAAAGAATTGGCAGAAAAAATATTGAATTTTATTGAAGTTTAATCTACCAGGGTGAAAGCTGAGAAATGCAAAGGTTATCTAGCATTTGAGCTACCACTAAGGAGGAAAAGATATGGATATACCGGAGAAAAAGAAAAAAAGAAATGAGTTTATGATGATACTTTATGACTTGACCGATGGA
>MWBQ01000053.1 GCA_002069605.1 Candidatus Atribacteria bacterium ADurb.Bin276 | reverse complement strand
ATGAGATCCTCACGCGGGAAAGCACCGCTCAGGATGACACCTGTGGTGTCAGATGAGATCCTCACAGCTTCTGAATACGAAGCCTCAGGATGACGGCATTTTTTAAAAACCTTTGGTAGGGGCTTGATTTATCATGCCCGTGTATTTTAAGGATAGACGGTTTAAATTAGCTTTTCCAACAACGTTTTCTAGTGGGTAGGTAACTAAGACATTAAATGAGTTTCAATTTTTTCTACTCCACCTCGTAAAGTATTCATAACAGTGCAGGCTCTTTCTCCAGCTTGGATTAATCTTTCTTTTTCTTCAAGAGTAAGATTGCCAATAATTTCAACATTGATATTGATCGACTGAATTCGAGAGGGAGCCGAGCCTAAATCACCTTTAATCTTAAGAATGACTTTTTCTAAAGGATAATTTTTGTTTTTGGCGTAGGCAAATAATGACCCAGAAAAGCAACTTCCTAAAGCGGCAAGAACATATTCAGTTGGCCAATGGCCGGAATCACTATCGGCACCGCTACTTTTAAACAATATCTTTTCGCCCTTGATATCGGCTTCAATTTTTCCTTTTTGTGCAGAGAGCTCAATATAAGCCATGGTTATCCTCCTCAATTTGATAAATGTATGTTACCATCATTTATGATATTTTTAAAAAGTCATATATTTGCAAAACCAAAAATATTTAAAACCATTCCAAAAATAAGCAACAAAATGGCTTCAATTAGGATAAAAGAAGAAAGTAGGGTTAAAATGAAATTGGAGCGAGGAGGACTCATATGAAGAGAAATTGGTGGTTTATTCTTGGTTTTATGATTATAGTTTTTTTAATTTCCGGATGTGCTCAGATTGAGGTGGGAATTAAGATCGATTCCAATGCGACCATTCCCAAAGCCAGAATTTCAATTAGCACAACTGATGTCAATGTCTATAGTCAAATAAAAAAGGCTGCTGTGAATGAATATAAAAAACTACCCGAAGACGAAAGAAGCTATGTTGAGATCCAAGCCAAAGAAGACGCCTCTCCTTATATCATAGCGTGGGTATGGTCTTTCCCCAATCAAGAAAAAGCCCAGCAATTTACCGAGCAATTTTTAGGCTCAACTGCCAAGTTAACCAAAGATCAAGACCTGGTGATTCTGGAAGCGACCTTAAAAGGAGAAGATTTAGGAGCGGCTTTGGATAAAATGGGTGCTGGAACAGTCAAACCATTATTAGGCAACGTCATCTTAGCACTCAAAGCGTATATGCCAGGAGAAGTCATTAGTTATGTTGATGGAAAGGTTGAGCAAAATACCTGGACTTTAGAAATGAATGTTGGGAAAGTTTATAAAGAAAAGCCTACTTATGATATTGAGGTTATCTCAAGAGATAAATAATTAATGGAAAGTTAACCAATAAAAAAAGGGGAGTTACTCGCCTCTTTTTTTATTGGTTTTTGTCGATTTGCTCTTTTAGTGTTTCGGCATATTCTTTTGGAATTAAATACCGATCTTTATATCTTTTTTCTACTATATCGTTTTTCAATACCGTGGTTTCAACCTCGATAAATGCCTCTGAGTCTCCATTGTCAGTAATACTTTGGATTTGGCTCATGATTGATTTGATTCCAGAAAATTCCTTTTCTCCCCAAATTTCTGCTACGAGACGATCACTATCAACATAAGTAAATATAGCTATCCGCTGTTGTGGAAAACTAAATTTAAGGTCTTTATATCCAAAACTAACAGCTGCATCAAGTCCCGGTTCAACATAAGAAGTGGTCTCCGAATAACCAGAGTGGGAGCTTCGTTCGATGATTTTTGCATCACATTGAAGGAGGGCATTATACAAAGTTGAAGAAACTTGGCATACCCCTCCTCCATAACCAGGTACCAGCTTTCCATTAACTACAACTTTGGTCTCGAGGTAACCATCATCTTTATCGGCAGGACCTACAATTCGGTTAAAAGAAAAAATTTCTCCCTTTTCTAAAATGTAACCGTCGACACTTTTGGCACCTTTATCAATATTAAAACGAGTATTTTCGTCTTTTTCCACCAATGAAGTTTCATAGCGAGCTAATAAGTGCTGGAATCCCAGTGACTGGAGTAAGGTTTTCGTGTCGATGGTTGGATTCAGAATCTCATAACTTTTTATAACGATATTGTCTAAACCTTGTGAAAGTCTATTACGGATTTCGTCTATAGCATTGGCTAAGTTAAGACGATAACCAGTTATCGAACGAATTATCCGTTCATCTTTTTGTGAGGCATCTTGAGGTGTTAAATTGGTTTTTTCAGCAATAAAATGCAAAGCTTCTACAACTTTTTTTTCATTCCAAGAAAAAAAGAGCGGAACGTGTTGATTTTGGTTTTTTCTCTGTAAAAGGCCTTTTTTTATTTGAGATAAGTTCCATTGAATCGAAAGAGCTTTTTTGTCAATAAGAAAATGTTTATCGAGAGCTTGTATTTGAAGTTGTTCAGAAATCCATTTCCTTTCCATGAGTTGGAGATAAGGAATAATATCATTTTTGGCAATATTGCTAAAACTTTGATTAAGAAAAAACACGTTTTGAGGTGTAGAAGAAAAAACCCGGGGAATAAATACAATAAACAAACCCATAATCAAAACGATCAAAAGAAAAGATAGGGCTGTTTTCATTTTTGATGAATATCGATGAATAATCAATAGAAACAAAATCCTCTAAGGATTTAGTGTTGATGTTACATCGGGTATTTCGGTTGGTTCGGATGATTCAGGCAATGGCGCTGCCGGATTCTCAGATTGCAGCGGCTCGGTCGGCGATGGTTCACTTACTATACCTGAGGCTAAAATGCTCTCAGAATATTCTATTTTGGATTTGTTGCGAATTTCAGCAACTAAATGCTCTAATTTTACTCTTTTTTGCTCGTTTTCGAGAATTACTTTTATTTCTTCTTGAGACTCTTCCAATGTTTTCTCCTCAGCTGGTTTGGTTTCAATAAGTTTAAAGAATTGATAGTTGTTTCCGACTTTCACAATTGGAGTAACGCTACCCAATTTATCTTTCAATTCAATAATAGAATCTTTAGCTTCGTTGGGAAGGGCATTTTCTGATATCCAACCAGCATCTCCACCTTGGGAAGCATAGGTGTCAATTGAATTCAACTTAGCTAAATTGGAAAAATCTTCACCCAAACTGATTCTTTTATAGACTTTCTCGGCTTCTTCTTGAGATGGAAATGTCATCTGATTGAGGTGATATTGGGTTGGCGTTGAAAACAAACTTTTATTTTCTTCGTAATAATTGTTAATGTCTTCAGGCGGGATAACAATACTTTCGTATAATGAATTAGTAAGGTGGGTGATCATCAAATCTCTTTTGATGGACTCTCTCATATCATTTATTCGGATTCCATTGTATTGTAAGTAATTTTGAAACTCCCGATCAGAAGGAAAATTGGCTTTAATTTCATTTAGCCTGGTATTAATATCATTATTATTCACTTTAATTTTTCGTGATTTTGCTTCCTGGTGTAAAAGTTCATTGTTTATCATACTTTCTAAGGTGAGTCTTTTAAGGTAATTAATTCCCTGTTCGTCAAGTTCGTTGAGATATTTGTTATCAAACTGAGAGATGAAATTACGGAATTGATTTTCAAGGTCATAAATAGTAATAACGGTATTGTTAACAGTTGCCGCCGCTGCGGCACTTTGTGAAGGATTTTGTGATCGGCGACTGAAAGTACCATAAAAAATAGTAAAAACAAAGGCAACCACAATGATTATGATGATAACATCGAGATTTTTGCGAAGTCCTCTCAGCATATATTCTCCCACCCCTGAGACAATTATTGTTATTTTTGGTAAAATACTACTCCAGTTATCCTTTTATGTCAATTTACCCAAAATTCTCTCAATAGTCCAGCGTGAACACGACGAACTGATAGAGGATTGAATAGAAGACTTTTAAAAAAAAGGGGAGGTATTAAAAAATGGACTTGGATAATCGAATGATCCAGAGAATCTTGCCTCATCGTTTTCCATTTTTATTAGTAGATAGAGTTACTATTGAAGAAATGACTGCCGTTGGAATTAAAAACGTGACAATCAATGAATGGTTTTTTCAAGGTCATTTTCCGGGATTACCAACCATGCCAGGTGTGCTCATTATCGAAGCTATGGCTCAGGTGGGCGCCACAATGATGATGAATTTGGATG
Source organism: Candidatus Atribacteria bacterium ADurb.Bin276 (assembly GCA_002069605.1). Lineage (NCBI taxonomy): Bacteria > Pseudomonadati > Atribacterota > Atribacteria > Atribacterales > Atribacteraceae > Atribacter > Candidatus Atribacter allofermentans. The sequence continues at coordinate 4,665 of MWBQ01000053.1, read as the reverse complement.
AGTATCATGATTGTGTTCCTTATTTTACCACGATTGATAGGGTGAAAATTAGAAAACCGGTTGTCCCGGGCGACCAATTAATTATTAAGGTAGAGCTTCTTAAGATTCGTAAGAGAATGGGTAAGTTAAACTGCATAGCGAAGGTCAATGAAACTATAGTAGCCGAGGGAGAAATAGGTTTTTCACTCGTTGAAAAGAAGGAGGAAGTGATTTGAATAATCGACCGGTGAAAATACTGGGAGTTGGAGCAGGTGTTCCCCAAAAAGTTATAACCAATTTTGATTTGGAAAAAATAGTAGACACCAGTGATGAATGGATCGTCAGTCGAAGCGGCATACGAGAGCGGAGAATTGCTTCGGAAAATGAAACCACATCTATGTTGGCAATTGAAGCGGCACGAATAGCTCTGAAAAAAGCCCAGGTAAAATCATCTGACCTTGATTTGATTATAGTTGCTACTGTCACTCCCGATATGCTTTTCCCAGCGACGGCCTGTATTCTCCAACGTGAATTGGGTGCAGAAAAAGCTGCTTGTTTTGACCTGGAAGCTGGCTGTACTAGTTTTGTTTATGCTCTTTCCATTGCAGAAAAGTATCTTTCCGCCGGGGGTGGGAATTTCGCTTTAGTGGTTGGAGCCGAAACTTTATCGAAAATTCTCGATTGGGAAGATAGAGCGACCTGTGTGCTATTTGGTGATGGAGCCGGAGCAGCTGTGTTAGGTCTGGGAGAAAAACCGGGTATTATTTCAACCCATTTAGGTGCTGATGGAGGAGGAGCTAACTATATTGAAGTTCCAGCCGGCATTTCCCGTATGCCAGCCTCAATTGATACCGTTCAAAATCGACTCCATTATATAAAAATGGCAGGAAACGAAGTCTTTAAATTTGCCGTAAAAATTATGGAAGAGGCTTCGCTGAAAGTTTTAGAAAAGGGGAAGATAAAGATTGAAGATGTCAATTTATTTATCCCCCATCAGGCTAATATAAGGATCATCAAATCAGCTGCGAAACGTCTTGGCATTGTCGAAGATCGTATCTTTGTAAACATTCATAAATATGCAAACACTTCCTCTGCCTCGATACCTTTGGCACTCTTTGAAGCAGTTCAAGAAAATCGAATCCAGGAAGGAGACATTATATTGTTAGTTGGTTTTGGTGCAGGCTTGACTTGGGGTTCAGCTCTTATTCGATGGTAAGGGAGGTTTCAACTTTGGATAGAAGAGTCTTGGTTACCGGAATTGGGGTAGTTAGCCCAATAGGAATTGGAAAAGAAAAATTTTGGCAAGCCCTGATTAATGGAGAATCGGGAATTGATACCATTAAGAGATTTGATGCCAGTTCATATGATAGCCAAATAGCGGGAGAGGTAAAAGACTTTAATTGTGATGATTATTTACCTCGCAAAGACGCTCGCAGAATGGATCGCTTTTCTCAATTTGCTGTAAGTGCTTCCATCATGGCTTTTCAGGATTCACAAATAAATTTAGATAAGCTCAATCACGAGCGTTCGGGTGTTATATTGGGTTCGGGGATCGGTGGAATTTTTACTTTTGAAGAACAGCATGAGGTATTAATGAATCGTGGTCCACAAAAGGTTAGTCCTTTTTTTATTCCGATGATGATTGTTAATATGGGAGCAGCAAACGTAGCCATACAGTTGGGGTTAAAGGGTCCAAATAGCTGCGTATCAACTGCCTGCGAGGCATCCACTCATGCGATTGGAGAAGCCTTCCGAATGTTACAACGAGGTGATGCTGACTTAATGGTGGCAGTTGGTTCGGAAGCATCAATTACACCACTTGCCTTAGCCGGTTTTTGTTCGATGAAAGCCCTTTCTACCTATAATCAAGAACCAAAAAAAGCTTCACGACCCTTTGATAAAAATCGGGATGGTTTTGTTATGGCCGAGGGGGCAGCAGCGTTGATTTTAGAAACGAAAGAATCAGCAGAGCGGAGAAGTGCTACGATCTATGCTGAGTTGAAAGGATATGGTGCCAGCTGTGATGCTTACCACATAACTGCACCCGATCCAGAAGGTGAAGGAGCGGCTCGTTCTATGCTTTATGCCATTCATGACGCCGGACTTCGGATTGAGGATATCGATTATATCAATGCTCATGGAACATCAACACCGTTAAATGATAAGATGGAATCACTGGCAATTAAAAAGGTTTTTGCCGATAGAGCGTATCAATTAAAAATTAGTTCAACCAAATCTATGACCGGTCATCTTTTAGGAGCAGCTGGGGCTATGGAAGCAGCAGCAACTGTCTTGGGGATATATCACCATACTATCCATCCAACTATCAACCTTGAAGAAAAAGATGAAGATTGCGATTTAGACTATGTTCCCCAAAAAGCCCAAAAAATGGAAATTCGCAATGCAATTTCTAACTCATTTGGATTTGGAGGGCATAATGGTTCTTTGGTTTTTGGAAAATTTAAGGAGTAACTATCATGTCTGGATGGTGGATTATAGGGATTAATTATCTCATCGGATCGCTTCCATTTGGGGTGATTATTGGATGGTTGCTTAGGGGGATAGATATTCGGAAATATGGGAGCGGGAATATCGGCGCTACCAATGTTTCTCGAGTATTAGGATTTACTCCGGCATTATTAGCTGGGATTGCTGATGCTTTAAAAGGTTTTTTAGGGGCTTATTTAGCAACACGTTTTATCCAGAATCCCTTCCTATGGTTTTTAGCGGTTTTCATGATTGTCATAGGTCATAACTGGTCGGTGTTTCTCCGTTTTAAGGGTGGAAAAGGTGTTGCTACAACGGTGGGAATTCTTTTTTACCTTTCCTATCAAGCTGCGATTATTAGCTTTTTATCTTGGATTGGGATGGTATTGATTAGTCGTTATTCCTCTCTGGGTTCTTTGACCGGTGCACTCTTAATGCCCATAGGTTTGTATCTTTTTAATAAGCCTCCAGAAATTATTTGGTGGGGAATATTCGCCTGTGCTCTTGTGTTTTTAAGACACAGTGAGAATATCAAAAGGTTAGTAAGTGGGAAAGAACATAAAATTGGCAAAAAGGGGCGTGAATAAAATGGCAGATTCGGTTATCGAACTGAACAAAGCGAATTTTGATGTTGAGGTTCTTCAATCAACTACACCGGTATTGGTTGACTTCTGGGCAAGTTGGTGTATGCCTTGTCGAATGATGGCTCCAGTTGTTGAGGAAATTGCTCATGATATGAAAGATAAGATAAAAGTTGGGAAATTAAATACCGATGATAGCGGTGAAATAGCCGCTCGCTATGGGATTAGTGCTATTCCGACTCTTATTGTATTTAATGGAGGAAAAGAAGTAGACCGGATTATAGGTTATGTAGCTAAAAAGGCCATTGAAACCAAAATTAATAATATCTTATAATTAAAGATATGATGAATAAAAAAGGCCTGATCAATATTGCTCTGATTTTTTTTCTGGTAGGTTTCTTTGCAGAAACAGTCTGGGGTTTACGATTGAATGATGATCAGGTCTATGGATATAATTGCGTTCGTCTATTATCCAGTAACTATCGAATTGGTAAAAAAGTCGCCTTGACATTTGATGATGTTCCCAATATCTATACTCAAAAGATATTAAAAATACTGCGTAACTATCGGGTCAAGGCAACCTTTTTTATGGTTGGTTACCAAGTAAAAAATAATCCTGACTTAGCCAGAGAAATTGTGAGTCATGGACATGAAATAGGAAATCATTCTTATTCTCACCGCTGGGATGGTGGGAAAACCATTGATGTTTTACTTCAAGATATTGAAAAGGCTGAAAGTTGTATTGTGGAAACTACCGGTCAGATGCCATTGTACCTTAGACCACCGGGAGGTTTAATTGACGAAAATATCAAGAAAGCTTGTGGGATGAGCGGTTATGGCATTGTGCTTTGGACAGTCGATTCAAGAGATTGGTTCCATACCAACAACCGACAAGCTATATTAGACAATGTTTTAAATAATGTTAAATCTGGCTCTATAATTCTCCTTCATAGTCTTTTTCAAACTGTCGATGTTTTACCAGAGATTATTGAAACTTTGCAAAAACGAGGATATCAAATAGGACCAGTTTCAAGTATAATGAGTCAATAAAATTTACTATTTAGATGAATAATAAAACCTCATCTTCACGATGAGGTTTTATTATTTTATAATTCAAGATATTGAGCGGTAACTCCTGATAATTTTTCCAAATCGTTTCTTAATGCTTGAATATCCTCTTGATTATCTGCTAACTCGAGAATAACTAATCCATCTTCAGCGCAATAATTGGGAGATGTTTCATGGAGTCCCAATCGAGTTCGGATGCTGCAGCCATGCTTAGTTAATACTTCTTGTACTTTGGTAGCCTGATTTGAACGGGCACCAATTTTAACTACGAGTAGTTTATGAGCCATTATTTTCACCTCCGTTATCATTTTAACAAAAGGTTTTTATGAAAGTAAGCTACTTTGATTTTTAGATTCAATATTTTTTAATCAGAAATATGGCAATTTTTGAGTGAAAAGAGATAAATATGGCGCCTTTCGTAGTATGTTCTTCAGTTATTATGAGATAGTTTTATGAGGCTTTAAGTTTTCCTATCCTGAAAATACCATCAAATGAATCCCCCATCAATGGGGGAATAAGTCAAATAATTCCCCTCCTTGGAGGGGTGCCG
>MWBQ01000052.1 GCA_002069605.1 Candidatus Atribacteria bacterium ADurb.Bin276 | reverse complement strand
TTTAATGGCTTTTGGAGCAATTCAAATAGCAAAAGAAAAAGGCCTGTCCCTTCCCGAAGATATTTCCATTGTTGGTTTGGATAATATTCCTCTTTCCGAAGTGTTTTCTCCACCTTTAACAACAGTGGCCCAGCCTTTTGATGAAATGGCGAAAGAAGGAGTTAACCTTCTCTTAAAACTCATTGAAAATAAAAAAATTCGGAAAAAATTAATCGTTATCCAACCCAAGTTGATAATAAGAAGCTCGGCAATTCCTATAATAAAATAATTCGATCTAATCTTAAGGATTAAGGACTATGAAATAGTGCTGATAATCCTGGTCTTCCACCCTGATTAAGGATTTGGTTCAGTCGATCATAAAAGTAAAATTCTTTTTTCTTTTTTAAATTTTCTTGTAATTTCAAGCAAAAATGAGTGTTTCATTTTTTAAAATCGCTTAACCAATACCCCTTCGCTCCCCTTCTGAAATTTGACAAAAGAAGACGCATCATTTAATATAATAATTACCACGGATTCTGAGGAACGTAAGACCGGAGGGTTAGAAAAAAGAACTTTTAACCGCAAGGAAAAAGGTTCGAAGTTTTTCCGAGAGGAAAAATGGAAGTCTGATCCTGAAACACTGAAGAAGTTTATGAATAATAACCTTCCCAGTGAGATGAAGGCAAAAAGGTTCGTTAGAGTCCGTGGTTTTTTTATGGCCTTTTTTTTAGAACAAAAAACTATTTATTTAGACGAACTGCTAACCATCATTATTCCTCATAATGCTGTTGAACAATAAGAAAAGTACTTATTTATAGTTTATGAGGAATACCCAAGATTCCTCATAAACTAAACTCTCCCATCAAAGAGATAAAAGAAGAAATAAATATACTAAGGGGCGCAACGAATTGCGACCCTACGTTAATAAACATTCTTTCGTAAAGGATTGGTCTTAAAATAATATCGCAAAAACCTTACTTCTTACAAAACCAAATAACTATATAAAAGAGCTCGAGGAAGATGGAAAGGTCCTTTCCATAAATTCCCTTTTAATGTGTGCGAAATCGAACCGTCTCGATGAAGATAGCCATACCATTCACCGTATTCTTTATCCGGAAAATGAGCGAAGCTCCACTCATGAATTTTAATAAACCATTGGGCGTACTTCTCGTCTCCTGTTAGTTCATATGCTAATAGCAAGGCATAGAGAGCCTCGGTGTGTGGCCACCAAAGCTTCATGTCCCACTCAAGCTGGTCAAGGGGTCTATTAGCTAAATCGACAAAATAGAAAAGACCACCGTATTCTTCATCCCAACCTAATCGAAGCGACCAATCTAATATTTCTAAGGCTCTTTTAATAATATTTTTATCTTCAAGCTTTTGTCCTTCCCGCAAGCAAAACCAAGCTGATTCAATCGCATGACCAGGATTGACACAACGTCCTTCTGGTCCAGGAATCATTGATCCATCTGAATTAACATTTTCAAGTAAGGCTTGGACATCATCACGAGCGTGAACCCAAAGTATTTCGCCCAGATATTTTTTCATCACTGGTTGGTATCTATCATCCGGGACTATCTCTCGAAGCTCCTGAGTTGTAGCTACCATGATCATAGGAATAGCATGACCTTTTACCGGATAATTTTCGTATACAGTATTCGATCCAATTTTTTCCGGATTATCAAGTAATGAAACGAGGTTCCAATAGGTTTTTACTGCTTGTTCTAATGACAACTCATCCCCGGAAGCTTTAGCATAATGAGCTAAACCAATAATTAAAAATGTTTCGGAAAAAATGCTCCAAGGTTTATTGATGGGCTTTCCATCCTGAGTTAAACGGAAAAACGCCCGGCCTGATTCATCAAAAGCAAATTTTTTTATAAAATCCGCACCAAGGCGAGCCGCATACAACCAATCCGGGTTTTTTTCAATATGATTGTAGAGTTTTGAAAATAACCAGGTAGCTCGACCTTGCACCCAAACTGATTTATCTTTTCCATAAGGAGTTCCCTCTCTATCAAGTTGGCTAATAAAACCACCAAACTCTTCATCTAAGGAGTATTTCAACCAGAAAGGAATAACGTTATCAAAAAGCTCTTTCCGGTATAGATCCTTTATTTTTTTTCTATCAAAGTTCATAAATATACCCTCCTTTTTTCTTTTTTATTCTTTGACTGCTCCAAATGCCAATCCTTTTACAAAATTCTTTTGAATAATAAGGGCGAATATCAAAACTGGAATTATGGCCAAAACTCCCATACCAGTCATTTGTCCCCACTCCAATCCTCTATCGGTAATAAAACCAGAAATGACGACCGGTACAGTTTGAGCCCGGTAAGTCGTTAAAATTACTGCGAATAAAAATTCATTCCATGCCAGGATGAATGAAAAAACAGCTGCTACGACTAAACCGGGTATTGATATTGGTATCACAACTCTCACGAATCGTTCAAAGAAAGTGGCTCCATCCATGATGGCTGATTCTTCGATACTGCGAGGAATATCTCCAAAAAATCCAAGAAGAATCCAGATTACAAAAGGAAGATTAAAACTAGTATAGGTGATGGACAGTGCTAACCTGGTATCTAAAAGACCTAATCTTTGTATAATCATAAAATAAGCAATGGCAGTGCAGACTGCCGGGTACATTCTAGTCATGAGAATCCAATATACCAAAAAAATGCCTAGTTTAAATGGAAATCGTACTCGAGCCAAGCTGTATGCAGCAAATCCACCGAACACTGTCGCCATTAACGTTGAGCTTAGGGCAATAATGACGCTGTTAATAAAATATGGTAAAACTCCATTAACTTGTAATATTGATCGATAATGGTTCAATGTTATATTCTTTGGAATCCATACTGGTGGATAAGTAAAAATGTCAACTGGATTTTTTAACGATGTAGTAAATAGCCAAAAAAGAGGGATTAGGACCTGGGATAAAGCAATGAAGATAACCACATATTCAATTATCCTTTTGAAGTAGTTTTTTCCTTGGCGGGCAGCAATTTGCCTTTTCATTTCTTTATTCTATCCTTTTTTCAACCTGTACAAATTTTTTAGCAATTATATAGGATATTACAAAAATACAAATTAAAAATATCCAAGATTGAGCGGAGGCTTCTGTTATATCGAAATATTTTAAGCCTTTTTTATATATTCGAAGGCTTAAAACTTCAGTAGCCAAACCCGGTCCCCCATAAGTAAGAACATAAATGGAATCGAACATTTTAAAGGCATCCATTAACCTTAATAGCAACGTAACAGCAATAACTGGTTTGAGGAGAGGCATGGTGATATATCGAAATATTTGAAGACCACTGGCCCCATCTATTCTAGCTGCCTCAAAAGGGGTATCAGATAAAGATTTCAATCCTGCAATCAACGTTAGCATAACAAAAGGAGTCCAAGTCCAAGTTTCAACTATAATTACCGCAACTTTTGCCCATATTGGATGTTGAAGCCATGGTTTATCAATACCTATTTGGGCAAGACCCAACTTGAAAATACCATAATCAGGGTTGAACATTAAACGCCAAAGAACACCCACTACCACTGGAGCAATAATATTTGGGATAAGTAGGATTGTTTGCCAAAGACGAAAACCTTTTCTCTCCTGGGAAAGAATGAGAGAAAGCATTAAACCTATTAATAGTTGGAGGCCTAAGGATACTGAAACAATTAATATGGTATTCCAAGCAGCGGTGAGAAATTCTCCGTCTCTAATACCAGTTGAATAATTTTGTAGTCCAACGAATTGAATTGGTTGTCCAGGTCGTAAAAGGTTTAAATTTGTAAAACTTACACCAAGGGAATAAGCAAGCGGAATGAGAGAAGTAATGCTCAAAAAAAGAATTGCTGGCAAGATAAATACAATTCCATAGTTTAGGTCGGGAGATTGTTTTTTCTTCATCATAGCACTCTCAAGTATTTGTTTTCCAGAATTTTTTAAAGCTATATTATCCAAAAACCGTAAATATTCTTAATTATAATAATAAAAAAGATAACATTATCTATCCTAAAAATACCTTCAAATGAATTCTTTCATCTGTCATCCTGAGCGGTGCTTTCCCGCGTGAGGATCTTATCCTTTCATTATTTTTAAAAAAATTGACTAAATGAGATTGCCATGTCGTTCAACCAAAGAACGGTTGAACTCCTCGCAATGACGGAGCTGTAAAAAAATCAAATCCCCCTAACCCCCTTTGCTAAAGGGAGAAACGATTTCTGGGTAAGTATTTTCATCCTCATCTGGTACCGCCAAGCGGTAAGGAAATCTAACCTTTTTTGAAAAGAAAGGTAAACTATTTGTTATTGGGTATTTGGATTCTTCGAACCTAACCTATTGCTGATGCTAATCAAATATAAATAGATATTCCAGAGGTAATTGATTGATAAATTTGCGGAACCCAAGGCGTTGAACAGTTTTTATTCAAACTAACCGACAAGGGCTCCGCAAAGAAATCAGCTTAATAAGAAATTAGAAACCAGTATAAGGAAAATCTGGCGTGTCAACAGAGAATAAACCTTCCCACTTTTCTTGAATTTCAGTAATCATTTGCTCAGCACTGATCATGTCAGCAAGGAACGCAGAAACGCGAGCATCCATGAAATCATATGCTTCCTGAGATTGTGCAACATTAAACCGAGGAACCGGGTTCATAAGTCCCGGCAATATTCCTTCTAAGTCTGGTCGGGTTGCGAGAAAATCTTTATCCTCATATACTGAAGAAAGAGTTGGTCCAATTCCGAGTTCTAAAAAGAAATCTCTTTGTTTGCTCTCTTGAGTAAAGAAAGCAATCCACGCAAAAGCAGCATCTTTATTCTTTGATGTGTTAGGTATGCCGAGAGACCAGGCACTTAACTCACCACTCCCACCTGGGTAAGGAGCAAAAGCCCATTTTCCAACAATTGATGATTCTTTTTTATCTCCTGCTGGTGCGCGTAAAAAGCTTGGCCACACTTCGGCCATTGCTGCTCTACCTAAAATAAACGCTTGCATTTGTTCTGGATAGCCGTAGGAAAGCGTTCCTTCCGGACAATAAGCAATTAAATCTTTTAAAAGTCGCGCTGCTTCTAACCCATGCTCCCTGTTGTTTGTTAATTGTGGTTGCCATTCCTCGTTCAAAAATTTTCCGCCAAGCGTGAGATAACGGGCTCTCCAAAATTGACCGACCTGTTCTCCCAGACCAGCTAAAACTGAGCCATAGATTTCATCGGTGGTTAGCTTAGCTGCTATTTCGTTAACTTCGGACCAATTTGTGGGTGGTTTTAATCCTGCTCCCTCAAAGATATCGGTACGGTATATGAAAGAATACACATCACAAGCATTAGGAATACCGTAAATCTTATCGAAACCGCCCCCACAATTTTTCAGAACTCCTGGGATGAAGAGATTCATATCGATCCCGTAAGAATCGATAAAACTATTTAAAGGTTCGAGATAGGGCATAAAAAGGCCATCCCATTGATAAGCAACCTGAAGAACATCATAAGCCTGACTTCGGGTAATCAATGATGTCAGTTGTTTTTCAAAAAGAGTAGCATATGGATCAGCAACAACTCTGACCTTACATCCAGTAAGTTCTTCAAATTCAGGGGCAGCTTTGCGAGCAGCTGGTTCATAGGTTGTTCCAGCCATATAGTAAACAGTTATCTCATGCCCAGATAAATCTGGGAAATCCAGCCCATACGCTATTGGAATTGTGACTAAAAGTAAAATACCAATTACTAAAAACCCAAAAATTCGTTTCATATTTTTTCCTCCTCAATTTATTTAAATATTAAAATACTTTCTTACTTTACAGTTATCGAAAAAATCAAATTAATTAAAAACCACCTCGATTCGATTTTCTATTTTCAAAAGATTATTTGGATTTTGTAGTTTTTAAATATTTTTTGTAACAGTTCTTTTTTTTGTTAAATAACTGGTTATGGTTGTTATTGAGGATTCTTAATATTATCTTTGCAGGATTTAAAGCTAAAGTAGCTATTTGTAATTGATGCTTTCTCTTTTTGCTCCCTTTTTCAACCCTTTTTTAGTTTTGAAATCAAAATATATTATTTAAAAATTAGTTTTTCTCTTCTAATATTATATAATAATAAGTTTATACATTATTATTGTTATTCAAAAATTCAAATAAAATTTATTAATTTGACTCAATTATAACATGTATTATTATTAAAAAATGATTTAGTCTGGCCTTTTCTTTAATTTTTAATTTGAAGTTAGGATATCAGGTAATAAAAGGTGCGTCAACAGAAAATTATGATTATTGCAGGTTTTCTTAAATAATTATAATAATTTTAGTCAATAGAACGTCTTCATTATACATAATATAAAAATATTCATGTATATTGGTATATTATATAAAAATTAGTTGATTTAGGAAAAATATTTTCCATACACTGGATTGACAAATGAGGTCAATTGTGTATACTAAATGACAACGATGGACATTATTATAAGTAAATATTGTTCAAACAACTCCAAAACAAGACATATCATAACATAATAGCTTTTATATAGAGATGATTTTCATTTTATAATCCACTTATTTCTGCTCCAATAAATGACAGCGTAGGACATAGTCATTTTTTAATAAGAGTATCTACAACTCTATAAAATAAATTTAATTTGTAAAACTTTTTGGAACAAAAAAGATGCTGGAGGGGGGACCTGCAAAATGACTACTTTATACGACGTAGCTCGTGAAGCAAAGGTATCTATTAAAACTGTTTCCAGGGTGCTCAACAATACCGATAAAGTAAAAGAAGATACTGTTAAGCGGGTGAAAGAGGCAATGAGTCGTCTCGATTATCATCCTAACGCCACCGCTCGCAATCTCAAACGCCGCAAAACAGATACCATCGGTTTTGTAGTTCCCTTCGGTTCTCGTTTTGTTTTTGCCGATCCTGGTATGCAGGAACAAATGCGGGGTGCACATGATGTCTTGACCAGAGCGGGATATGACATGATTCTGACTGTTCCGGAAAACGGTGACCGGTTTTTAACTGATGTTGTACGTTTGACCAGAACGGGAAATGTTGACGGAGTTATACTTTACGGCATGGCTAAAGCAGTAGCGATTGTTCGGGAATTCTCTAAAAAAGGATACCGTTTTGTATCTCTCGGGTATAGCTATCCCCATCAAACCCATAATTATGTGGAAATTGATGCTGAAGCAGCTGGTTATCTGGCCACTCGTTACCTTCTCTCTCAAGGACGGCATTTTATTGGACTTACCCAAGAACCAGAGAATTTTTTGTTTCTCAACAAAGTAAGTGTAGAGGTTGGATATCGTCGTGCTTTAAATGAGGAAGGACTCCCTTATCGAAGTGATTTAGTGAGTCGCACCGATTTTACGGTAGAAGGCGGTTATCGAGCAACACTTGAACTTTTGGAACAAAATCAAAAAATTGATGCTTTGATATGCTGCAGCGATCCAACAGCATTTGGAGCATTGAGAGCTCTAAGAGAAAAAGGTATTTGCCCAAAAAAGGATATTTTATTGCTAACCGGAGATCGATTACCGATCATACAGGCTGTTGAACCATGGTTGGGTGGTATTCATAACCCACTCTATGAACAAGGACGAATGGCTGCAGAGATGATTATCCGGATTATTCAGGAGGGTAAAGATCTACCGGGAGTAGTTCTTCGGCCGGATCTGGTGATTACCTAAAAAAAGGAACCAAGGGAGGGATAAAATGTTCTCGGGAAAAAGAGTTAAGCCACTAACGCCATATTTCCTCATTTTACCAGCGGTTTTGGCTATGCTGTTGGTTCACTTTTTCCCAATTATCTGGGGGGTTATGATCAGCTTTCGTGACCTGGACATATTCACTATTTCAAATTGGACCAAGGCTCCCTTTGTGGGTTTAGATAACTTTCGTTGGGCTTTTAGCTTCGATCAACAGGAAGGACAGAATTTTCTCCGTTCCCTTTATAATATTGTTTTATACGGGGGTATTACTATCAGCCTGGGTTATGTTATCGCCCTGGCGGTTGCGATTTTGCTGAATCAAAAATTCTTCGGTCGAACAACAGTAAGAGGTCTGGTTCTCCTTCCCTATATTATGCCTGATTCGGTTGCCTATTCTGTTTGGCGGTTCATTTTCCAAAGTCGGATTGGCATCGTCAATCAATACCTTATTTCGCTTGGTTTATTAAAAGAACCAGTAGTGTGGTTAGTGGGTCCTCGAGCTATGACTGCTGTGATTATAGCGAGTATTTGGAAGGGTTGGCCCTTAGGGTGTTTATTACTTCTTGCCGCACTGCAAAGTGTCCCCCGTGAAATTAAAGACGCTGCTCTCTCTGACGGAGCGACTCCCTGGCAGGTCTTCCGATATGTCACCTTTCCGTTTTTGAAACCGGTTAGTAAAATTTATATTCTACTCAGTATTATTTGGAACTTTCATGCTTTCAATCAATTTAAAGCTATGCTGGGATCAAGCCCAGGATATTATGCCGAAGTACCTTCTACCCTCATCTTACGCGAAGCTTTTCAAAATTTTCATTTTGGTTTGGGAGCAGCCATGTCAATGGGACTGGTTGTTTTGACGGTAGTGATTGCCGTTGTTTATGCCCGCCTCTTCCAACCCGGTAAGACGATTGAGGAGTAAAAAGCCATGAATTCTGGACGAAAAGTACTTAGGATGATAGGAATTTATGTTGGAGCAATCATTGTAGTAGTGGTTGTTCTTTTTCCTTATTTGTGGATGGTCTCAGGTTCATTCAAAAGCACTTTAGAGATCCAGTCGGCTGACTTTCGTGATCCAGAGTTGGCACCTCGCTGGATTCCTCGTCATTTTACTTGGGAGAATTACATCCGAATCAATCAGACGGTCAGGATGCTTGATTATTTTAGAAACAGCATGATCATTAGTGGAGGTACGATGCTGGCTTCGATACTTTTGAGTCTATTTGCTGCTTATAGTTTATCTCGATTTCGCTTCCGATTGAAAGAACCATACGTTGGATCTTTGCTGTTGACCCAAATGTTTCCCGGTATTCTTTTTCTCATTCCTTATTATGTCATGTTTGTCGTTTTCAATCGATTTACCGGTGTTCAACTGCGAAATTCCTATCTAGGAATGATTTTCACATACACTTCCTTTGCTTTACCTTTCAGTATTCTCATGCTTCGCAGCTTTTTAGCCGGTATACCAAGAGAAATTGATGAGCAGGCTCAAATCGATGGTTGTAGCACCCTGGGCATTATCTTTCGGATTATACTTCCATTAGCTAGACCAGGGATTGCTGCTGTAGCGATATATGGTTTCATTATGGCCTGGAATGAGATGCTCTTTGCCTCGGTTCTCACTGGGACTGAGACCAAAACAGTTGCTATCGGTCTCTTAGAATTCATAACCACCCAGGAATCTCGCTGGGCTGGGATGATGGCTGCTTCAGTCATTGTGACCATACCGGTTCTCATTCTATTTACTTTCGTACAAAAACAGATTATTGAAGGTTTAGTGGGAGGAGCAACCAAAGGATAATTTTGGATGTAGGGGGAAAGACAAGTCTCTTTTACTTATAAAGGAGGTGGTTTTTAGAGATTGGAAAAAAAAGCGGATAATCGTTGGAGTTGATAAGGTTTAAATAGTTTATAAGCTTATAATTTAAAGGAGGAAGGAAGATGTTTAAAAATATTTTCTTATGGTCTTTAATGTTGGTCTTTTGTGTGTCGATAGCGGTACAGGCAGCTGAATCCATCAACTTTTGGCTCATGCCCAATGCACCGGACGATATCCATGTCCCTTGGTTGAACGAAGCTGTCGCTGAATTCAAAGAACAAACCGGTATCTCGGTTACCTATGAAATCGTTGGTTGGGGAGATGCCTGGACGCGAATCACCTCTGCTATCGCTACTGGTGAGGGAGTGGATGTTTTCCAAGTTGGAACAACTTGGAATCCTCAATTTGCAGCAACGGGAGGATTAACTGAAATTGACATCAATGAATTTGGTGGAGCCGGTGCTTTTATGAAAGCCAACTATATATCCACTACCTATCAAGAAAAAACCTTTGGTGTCCCTTGGTTTGCTGAAACCCGAGCATTATTTTATAACAAAGATATGTTTCAGCAAGCTGGGATGGAACCACCTCAGACCTATCAGGAACTCTACGAAGCTGGTGATCGCATTAACGAAAAATTTGGGAAAGGCCGGGCAATTTCAATTGCTGGAACCAATGCTTGGGATCTTCTTCATAACTGGGCGATCGTTCTTTGGGCTCATGGAGGAGTGTTGGTTGATGAACAAACCAAGACTGCCCGTTTTAATGAAGCTCCTGGTGTGGAAGCTATGAAATGGTATGTTGGCCTGGTGGCAAATGGTTATGCAGATGAAGCGTGTGCTGAGTACAACCAACCCCAAGCTGATTCAGCTTTCATCAATGGGAACGTAGCAATGTGTTTCATGGGTCCCTGGAATATTGCCAATATTGAAGTAGAAAACCCTGACCTCAACTATGATGTTGTAGAACCTCCTGCTGGACCTGCAGGTCGGGCTTCTTTCTCAGGGGGAAGCAATTTAGTTATTCTCAAAGCCAGTTCCAATCAAGAAGCAGCAAAGAAATGGATCAAATTCCTTTTGGAAAAACAAAAGCTGGTTGATTACACTCAAAATCTTTCTCAAATGTTACCTGCCCTTTTGGAAGCATATGATGATCCCTATTATGAAACAGGAGTCTGGAAAGTTTTTCAAACAACCCTATCCTATGCTACTGCTTATCCACCTTTAGCCAGATGGGGCGATGTTGAAAATGCCGTTCAAGAAGAATTTCGAAATATTCTAACCGCTTATATTGCAAAAACTTATTCTGATGAAAAAGTTCAAGAATATCTTGATACTGCTGCTGATAGGGTGAATCGAGCATTAGCCCGGGATTGATTATCATGACACTTTGTTAACGGAAGGTAAGGTTATCCAGGTAATGAAAAAGGAGGAAGAAATCCTTGCTTTATGGATATTTTGACGATCAAAATAAAGAGTATGTTATCGAACGACCGGACACCCCCCAACCTTGGATTAATTATTTAGGGGAGGAGTCATATTTCGGTATTATTTCTAATACTGCCGGTGGATACAGTTTTTATCGAGATGCTCGCCTCCGCCGGATTCTACGCTACCGCTATAACAACATTCCTCAAGACGAAGGAGGTCGTTATTTATATATCCGTTTTTCTGACGGGGATTTCTTCTCTCCTACCTGGCAACCGGTAAGAAAAAAGTTGGATTTTTACCGTTGTCGGCACGGGTTGGGTTATACTATCATCTCTTCTCTTTATCGAGATATCGAAAGCGAGATAACCTATTTCGTTCCAATTGGAGAAGAACTTGAGATTTGGTCGGTTAAACTCTTTAACCGGGGAAAGGAAACACTGGAACTTGATGTTTTTTCCTTTGTCGAGTTCTGTTTATGGAATGCTCTTGACGATGCTACAAACTTTCAACGCAACCTTAATATAGGAGAAGTTGAGGTTGAAGAAGGAGTAATTTACCATATCACCGAATATCGAGAAAGACGAGACCATTATGCTTTTTTTGGTGCGGTGGGAAATATTGTAGGTTTCGAGACGGATCGGGAGAGTTTTCTTGGTCCTTACGAATCTTTGAGCTCCCCTTATTCAGTAAGGGAAGGAAAAACCTCCAACTCAATTGCCTGTGGTTGGGCGCCTGTTGGAGTTCATCAGATAAAGGTAACCCTTCCCTCTCAACACGAGGAGCGTATTCAATTTCTGTTGGGGTATAAGGAAAACCTAACACAGCATAAATTCACTGCCGAGAGACGGGTGAATAAGGAGGGGATCCCGTCTCTTCTACAACGTTTCACCAATCATAACGAGGTAGACCGGGCTTTGGGGAAGCTCAAATCGTATTGGAAAAATATTCTTGAACGTTTCCAGGTTCAAACACCCAATACCCATTTTAATCGAATGATCAATGTTTGGAACCAATACCAATGCATGATTACCTTCAATCTATCCCGCTCGGCTTCTTATTTTGAATCGGGAATTAGCCGGGGAATAGGGTTTCGAGATAGCAATCAAGACCTGTTGGGATTTGTACATCTTATCCCCGATAGAGCCAGAGAACGTTTGCTGGATTTGTCATCCACTCAATTTCAATCGGGAGGTGCCTATCACCAATACCAACCACTTACCCGACAGGGGAATGATGAAATTGGAGCTGGTTTTAACGATGATCCTCTTTGGTTAATTTTGGCTGCCGCTAGTTATCTCAAAGAAACCGGAGATTTTACAATTTTAAATGAGGTGGTTTCCTTTGCTGATGGTGGGGATCCTGCACCTTTTTATCAACATTTGCTCCGATCTCTGGAATATACTCTTCACAATCTTGGACCTCATGGTTTGCCTTTGATCGGACAAGCCGACTGGAATGATTGTCTTAACTTAAATTTAGTTACCGAAAATGAAGGAAAAACTGCTGAATCAATTCTCATTGGAGAGATGTTTATTGCAGCTGGAGAAGAACTGGCTTGTATTGCTGAGATAATCGGTAAATCAGAAGATTCTATCCGATTTCGAGAAGAAACCAGGAAAATGATTGATAAAATAAACCAATGGGGTTGGGATGGTGAATGGTACTTGAGAGCTTTTGATGATAGAGGGTTGCCTGTGGGCTCAAAGCAAAACCAGGAAGGGAGAATTTTTTTAGAGACTCAACCTTGGGCAATTATGAGTGGTGTTGCTAATCTGGAACGAGGGAAGGTTACTATGGATTCGGTCGAAAAATATCTGGCTACCCCTCACGGAATTATTCTCCAGCAACCGGCTTTCACTCAGTTTTCTTTACATTTAGGAGAATGTACATCCTATCCGCCTGGTTTAAAGGAAAATGCCGGAATTTTTTGCCATCCAAATCCTTGGGCAGTAATAGCTGAGTGTAAATTGAAAAGAGCTGAAAAAGCCTGGAATTATTGGTTAACTATATGTCCTTCTTGGAGAGAGAAAGTTTCTGAAGTACACCGACAGGAACCCTATGTTTATGCCCAGATGATAGCTGGACCTGACCATCCACACTTTGGTGAAGCAAAAAATTCTTGGTTGACCGGAACCGCTTCCTGGGCTTTGATATCAGCTACTCAGTGGATATTAGGGATTCGTCCGGATTATCAAGGTTTAATCGTTGACCCTTGTATTCCTGCTGATTGGAAAGGTTTTCAGGTACAGCGTTGGTTTCGTGGTGTTCAATTTACCATTGTGGTTGAGAGAAAACCGAACGAGAAGTATTTATTAAAAGTAGATGGAAAAACAATTTCGGGTAAAACTATTCCAATTTTTTCTCCAGGGAGCGAACATCTGGTAGAAGTTATTTTAGGAGAAGATTAAAAGACAGATAGAGTGAGGGAGAGAATACGAGAGGGCGAAAGCAGAAAAGTTCTTTAAATTTTTTAAGAATTTTTCTTTTTTTAAATTTTCCTTATCATTTCAATAAAATTGAAGACTACCTGATTTTAAAAAAGCTCAACCACTACCCTTTCACTCTCCTCTTGAAATTTGACAAATCAAGACACCTCATATAACATAATAACTACCACGGATTCTGAGGAACTCTAAGACCGGAGGGTTAGAAAAAAGAACTTTTAACCGCAAGGAAGAAGGTTCGAAGTTTTTCCGAGAGGAAAAATGGAAGTCTGATCCTGAAACACTGAAGAAGTTTATGAATAATAACCTTCCCAGTGAGATGAAGGCAAAAAGGTTCGTTAGAGTCCGTGGTCTTTTTTTGGCCTTTATTTTCTTCGGTTAACCACATTGTAGCAACATTTAAGGATGAAAACACTAATTAAATCCGTAATTGCGAGGAGCGTCCTTTGCGACGTGGCAATCTCATTCCTAAAAACAGTGAGTCGTGGGCAGTGAATCGTGAACCGAATAAAAAAAATAAAAATTGATGAACTTTGGTAGTGAGAAACTTATAAAAAAAGCATCTCCCCTTAGCCAAATGGAGAATAATTTTGAAAGAGGAGATCCTCACGGCTTCATAAAGCGAAGCCTCAGGATGACGAATTAAAAAGCACCCTCCCCGCCGTAAAACGGCACCCCTCCAAGGAGGGGAATTGTTAAATTTATTCCCCCATTGAGAAGAATTAGGGGGATGTACCTTTATCTCTTTTGCTTATTCTTTTTTCAACAAATTTGGTATTTTCAGGATAGATATATAATATCTAAAACATCTACCAAAAGATAAGACCATGAGCACCTATCTGCTCTTTTTAAAATTACCGAAGATGATCAATATATCGGTAGGCAAACTCGGTCAATTTTCATTTCCTGCTGGTCAATATCTTTATGTGGGAAGAGCCAAGAAAAATCTCGAAGCCCGCTTAAAAAGACATCAAAGAAAAAATAAAACTCTTCACTGGCACGTTGATTATCTTCTTCAGTATGCAATATTGGAGACAATTATTACTTATGATGTAAATGATGAATGTGGTTTGGCAAGATATTTAACCTGCCAACCGGGAATAACTTTACCCGTCCACAAATTCGGTTCCTCAGACTGTCACTGTGAATCGCATTTGTTTCACTTGGTTGGAAGTCTCTGTTCACTGGGTTTACCTCCAGGTTACGCGGTTTTTCTTAATAGTTAAGTCAATGGTTGTTATGGAAATCTAAATTTCCCTAATTGTTTAAATTGAGCAACTTTAAAAATTTGGTTTCTTTCCGATCGCTTTTAATAAAAAATTAAAATTTGGATTTGCTAAAGGATGTGAACCAAATGAAAAGAATGGTAGTTTTGGTTTATTTGTTTATATCTATTTGGATAATAGCGGGCTATTGTGTTCCAGGAGAAGCATTAGAAAAACCAACACAAGTGAATCAAGAGGATTCCCAGTTGGTTGAAACATCCAGCAGTCGAACCACATCAGCAGCATTACGTCCAGAAGACTTTACCTATTTGGGTGCTTTCCGTCTTCCCGATGATGGCGACAGACCAAACACCTTTGCCTATGGTGGAGAAGCAATGACTTTCAATCCATCTGGTGATCCCAATGGTCCGAGTGATGGCTTCCCAGGATCTTTATTTGTCATGGGCCATAATCGAATACCTTATGGAGAATTACCCGAGGGGAATAAAATTGCTGAAATCACCATCCCGGTGCCAAAAAAGTCTCGGTTGGTTTCTGATCTCAACCAGGCTGAGTTTCTCCAGCCTTTTTCGAATATTGATGCTGGTTATTTTTTCAATTTGGACGAAATACCTCGAGTTGGTATGCAATATCTTGATAATCCAGCGACTGGCCCAATTATCCATATTACCTGGGGCCAGCATTTTCAAGAAGATTCGGCTTTTATGGTCCCCTCTCAGGCTTGGTTTGCCACTGATTTGTCATCACCGAATACGCAAGGTTCCTGGTATATTGGGAATCAATCATTTTACAGTACCAATGATTATCTTTTTGAGATTCCACTTGAGTGGGCTGAGCCCTATTTGGGAGGATTCCCGCTTGCTACCGGGCGCTTCCGAGATGGGGGATGGTCAGGCATGGGACCTTGCTTATTTGCTTATTGCCCTTGGATTGATGACCATGGAACACCAGCTGAATCTGGTTCACGATTGGAGGAAAAAGTATTGTTGCTTTATGAGAGTTCATTAAACACCCCCAATATCACTCGGTGTTTAAATGATTATCAACATGGTGATGAATGGACAGGTGGGGCTTGGATTACAACTCCATCAGGGAAAAACGCAGTTCTTTTTGCAGGGACCAAATCCAGCGGTGATCTTTATTGGTATGGTTATCTCCATCCTGATGGGCCGGAATACGCTTGTGTAGAAAAAGAGTTTATCGGTCAGTTTACTCTTTGCCGATTGGCTGATGGAACTCCCTACCCCGATGAGCGTTCGGCAGTATGTTCCAATCCTACTTCTAATCGAGGATGGTGGAGTTCACGTTTCAATGCCCGTTTTATTCTTTATGATCCAATGGATTTAATAAAGGTTGCTACTGGAGAACTTGAATCTTACCAGCCTCAACCTTATACATTCCTGGATATTGATGATCATCTCTTCCTCAATCCAATGGGAATCGAACTGGAAATGTTAGGGACAGGAGTCCAGCGTCGTTATCGCCTTGGTGATATTACTTACGATCGAGCCAATGGTCTCCTTTATGTTCTCGAGTTGTTTGCCGATGAAGCCAAACCCGTCATCCACGTTTGGCAAATACAATAGAGATATGGTTTCAAATCATTAGATAATGAGTCGAGCTATTTATTTGATAAATAATTAATCGCATTTTGAATTGCAGATCGGACTTTTTTGTACTCATTTTCTTTCCAAGCATAAAGAAGCGGAATAAACTTTTTATTATGAGTCTGCATGATCTTGTCAACTAAAAGCAAAATCATTCCACGATTTCTATCTTTTAATTCTTTTACGAAGCTATAATCTCCGGTTCCTAAAAGCGATTTTAGCTTATGAAGAAGCTCTTCGGCATAGGTTTCTCTTTCAATTTCCCATCCCTTATCTGAATAAACCAGGACTGGAAGCCGCCCATTATAATAAATATTTAAGTAATGGTTTTCAATAACCCAATCAATACGGTATAGTATTTCTTGTAAAGTTAAATCATTGTAAAAACCATAAACTGGGCTATTTTCTAATTGGTGGCTTAAAACAATTTTATCTTTTGATCCTTTCAGTATTTTTGCCAAAAGATTTCTTCCACCAACTGAAATAAGATCCTCAGCTCCTCTGAGGATAGCTTTAATTTCTTCAAATGATAATTCTTTAATACCTCCACTATCTAATTCATATCTTACTTTAGTTTCTCTTCTACCCATTCCATTAATAATCCTCCTATTTGATTAACTTAAATTTTAAATCATCCAATCGTCAATACGCTAATTTTAATTCAACAATTGGATAGCCTTCCTGCCATAATATGACACCAAATAGCAATGAAAATCCAGGGTTAGACAATACTATCATGGTATGTCGCTACATTTATTGAGCGTAATAAACCGCCATTATGTAAAATATATCTTTATTAAAAACTTGATTGAGAATCACACCCATAGATTTACTAGATAAAAATCGAAAGGATAAGGTGATTTTTTAAAATTTTAAAATTTTTATTAACTAAATAATTAGCTCAACTTAAGGAAATAATCACAAACACTCAATTGAAAATCGCTTAACCAGACCTTTTTTAATCTTACTTTTTATTTGACATTATACCAAAGAGTTGATAACATGATTTTTACCACGGATTCTGAGGTACTGAATACCGGAGGATGGAAAAAAAGAATCTTTTATCCTGAAGGAAAGAGATTCGAAGTCTTTCTGAGAAGAAAGATGGCAGTTCTATCCTGAAACGCTAAGGATGAACGAGTGGCCATTAAGCACCTTAGCGGGAAGAAGGTACAAAGTTCGTTAGAATCCGTGGCTTTTTTATTT